>CAZVGQ010000014.1:0-13961 GCA_964626775.1 uncultured Smithella sp.
CCAGCTCACGGACATTGCCCGGCCAGGGATACGTCATAAACTTCTCCATCATTTCACCGGAAACGCCGATGATTTTTTTATGCAGGTCCAGATTGATTTTGGAAAGCAGGTAATCAATCAAAGGCGGGATGTCCTGGCGCCGGTTGCGCAGCGGCGGCAGATGGATGGAAACAATGTTCAAACGGTAATACAGGTCATCCCGGAATTTTCCCTCCTTGACCATCGCCCGCAGGTCTTTATTCGTGGCGGCCAAAATGCGGGCATTGACCTTCACCCTGTCCTTGCCCCCGACCCGTTCGAATTCCATTTCCTGCAGAACGCGCAAAAGCTTCGCCTGAAGATTCACCGACATTTCGCTGATTTCGTCTAGAAACACCGAACCGAACCGGGCCAGCTCGAACTTGCCCAACTTGCGCGCGATGGCCCCGGTAAAGGACCCTTTTTCATGGCCGAACAATTCCGATTCCAAAAGAGTCTCCACGATGGCGGAGCAGTTCACAGCAATAAACGGTTCGTCCGGAGAGGTGTTGTTGTGAATCACCTTGGCGATCAATTCTTTTCCGGTGCCGCTTTCTCCCTGAATCAAAACGGTTGTCCGGCTCTGGGATACGGTTCCGATCGTCTTGAAAATTTCCCGCATTTCGTTGCCCGTGCCGATAATGTCTCCCACACGGAAACTGCGCGACGGCTCCATCAGAAGCCCGTCAATTTTTTTCTCCATTTCCAGGGATTTCAGGGCTTTCCGGATCGCCAGATCCAGTTCGTCCACGTTGACCGGCTTGTGAATATAGTCAAAGGCACCGCCCTTCATGGCGTTGATGGTCGTTTCCATGTCGTGGAAAGCGGTGATCATGATTACCTTGACGTTTTCATTTTCTTCCTTGAGATCTTCCAGAACGGCAAACCCGTCCACGTCCGGCAAACGGATGTCCAGAATGACTACGTCCGAAGGCTCCTGAACGTATTTATTGAGGCCGTCGGTGCCGGTCAGCGCCGTCCGGACGCTGTACCCCTCCTCGGTTAAATACAAATCCAGTGTTTCCGCAATGGATGCGTCGTCATCAATAACCAGAATACTCGCCATAGTCATAACCTTCGCTCATTGCCCGGAGGCGCGCATTTTTTCGGGGATTCAGGATTCCCCCGTTGAAACCGATCCGTCATTTCGTGCAGGGCAATGTGACGCAAACTTTCGTGCCCTTGCCTTTCTCGCTGATAATCTCCAGTTTCCCCTGGTGTACTTCCACAATCTTCAGAACCTGCGACAAGCCAAGGCCCGTCCCGTATTTCTTCTTGGTAAAAAACGGATTGTACAGATGGGGCATATCCGCATCATCGATACCGCAGCCATCGTCTTCCACGACCACCAGCACGGAAGGTGGCCGGGATCCGATGCTGCGGGCGTAAATGTGAATGAGGCCGCCTTCTTCCATCGCTTCCACGGCGTTGCGGATGATATTGACGAAAGCGTCCGTAATCATCGCCACATCCACGTTCACCGCGGGAACATCCTGAGTATCCAGGGTAACATTAATTTTTTTATCCTGAATGATCTGTTCGGAGAGAGCCGCCGCCTGCTCCAGTACTTTCGCGATATCAACCGACTCGATTTTGGGCTCCATCGGCTTGGCAAACACCAGAACGTTGTTCACCAGCTCTTCGAGGTGTTCGACTTCCTTTTGCGCGATTTTAAACCGCTTCAGATCATTGCCTTCCGGTTTGATGCGTTTTTCCAGGATCTGCAGACTCATCTTGATGGACGAGAGCGGATTGCGGATTTCGTGGGCAATGCCGGCGGAAAGCTGACCCAACGCCGCAAGTTTCTGGCTGTTGTAAAGTTTCTTCTCCAGGTTCTTAAACTCGGTGATGTCTCTTTGCACCAGGATGTAATGGTCGGTCCCGATCACCGGGGACGTCGTCACCATTAAATTAACTTTGTGCCCGTCCTGGGCAACGGTTTCGATTTCATACGGGGAGTAGATTCCCCTTTTGGCGTCCTCCCACTTGGAAACGACAAAATCGGCGTTTTCCGGCGCGACAAATTCCAGAAAATGCCTTCCGCGAAACTCATTTTTGGGCTTTTTCAGCCCCCAGCTGATGAAGTTGATGACGCCGTCCTTGTCCAGCTCATATATCTTATCCGGCAGGCTTCTGACGATGGACTGCATGTAATTCAAGAGGCCTTCGATCTCTTTCCTCAGCTCGATGTTTTCCGCCAACTCATTCTGCAGCGTCTCGGCGTATTCCTGCAGGCTGCGCGTCAGCTCCTGCTCACGGGAAATATCCTGAAGGGTTTCGATCGCCGCGATGATGTTTCCGTCCTCGTCATAAATCGGCGCCGCGAGGAAATACATATACCGGCTGCGGCCGCCGAGGTTTTCATAGTAATCATAGGCTTCATAGGCGCCCAGCACCTTCTCCGATTTTTTGACTTTTTTGGCGCTGTAGTATTTGTTGAGCGCGTCAATATCGGGGTCGATGATCAAGTCGGCCACCATGGGCCTTTTGACGGGATAAAACGCCCGGTAATGCCCGTCCGTTCCCAGCGTGTCTTCCGCCGATTGCCCCGTCAGCTCCACGCAGGCCCTGTTCCACAGAATTACCTGATGCTCTTTGTTGATCACGAAACTGGGAATGGGCGATCCTTCGATGATGCCCTCGATCGTTTTCTTTTCCCGAAGCAGCTTTTCCTGCCAGGTTTCACGCTCCTTCAGCCGCTCCTGCACCTCCCGCATCCGCAATCGCCTTCCCTCGCGGAACGCGTAGAAAATGCCGACGATCACCAGGATCAACATCAGCAAAAACGCGCTGAACATGGTGTAAAGAAATGTCGTGCGCACGGGCGCAACGACGTCGGCGTAGGGAGCGCTCACCATCACGAACCAGTTGTTTCCGGCAACCTGAAACGGATAGTAGGCAATGACGCTTCTTTGCAGGGCGTCGCTGCGCCGCAAAATCCTCGCATCGATGAGCCTGCCGCCTTCCGGCGAGAAGGTGATCACGTTTTTCCGGCTGTCACGGACGAGATCACTGATGCTTTTGCCGATGTAGGGCGAATGAGGATGCATGATGATCTGCCCCCGGTCATTGACCAGCCACAGATCACCCAGCCGGTTTTCCTGAATTTGCCTTTCCCCGGCATGGACCAGCGCGGCCAGAGAAAAGGATACCATCCAGGCGCCGTTAAAAATATGACCCTCGCGCCAGAGGGGATACCCCCATATCAAGTACCAGTCCTGCTTTCGGGTCGGGGAGCCGTCGGCGCCCGCCCTGGATAAAGCCAGATTCAAATACTGCCTTTTCTGACGTTTTAACGTCTGGAAGTGGGGAATCAAATCGACGCGGGGCAACGCATCCTGCGACAGAACGCTCCGGACGCGCTCCCGCGAGTCGAACACCAGCACGGCATCGATCGTATTTCCCCAAACGGAATGAAGAATTTCGATTTTCCGATGGTCTTGGGGCGACAGAATTTTCCCGTTGGGATCAAAATAGGAAAACAGGGCGACGTTTCTTTCGACCTGTGAAAGAATTTCCGTCATTCGGGCGGCGGCGTTTTGAGCGGACGCCAGTTGCTGGCGGCTGAACAAATCCGCCATCTCCTTTTCCCGCGCGTTGTTTACGGTCAAAGCCAACAGAAGGATCAGGAGGATAACAACGAGGCTGGTCAACCAGATGCGCAGACTGAACGCTTGACGCATAAATCGGTATGAGTTTCTCAGCAAGGCCACTGAATTTTAATTTTCCTTATGCTTTTCTTTTTGCGACTGCCAAATGCCGAATACAACATAAACCAGAACCGCCGCCGTGAGCGAAATCAGCAGTTTTGCCAGACCGCTCTCCATTTTTAAAAGATAAGAACAAATCAGCCAGACAACCGGATAAGTGACAACCGTTAACAGCTCCTGCATAATGCCCCTCTATAATCCATGATAATGACTCTTTGATGTCCCATGATTTGGCACAAGTTCGGGCATCGTAACGACATTGATTCAAAATTTCAACTGAAATATCAAAAAGGTCTTTCACGCGGATTTGCGGATGGGAAGTTCCCTGCCCGTTTGCGACCGTTTAATGTTTTATGGCAGGTTATTGAACAAAACATTAAACGCGGCGTTTAATTCTCCCCTCTTCGGCGTCACACAGAAAATGAAAAAGCATTTCCCTTGCACTTTTTTCACACCCGGCGCCGAAAGCGAAGGAACAGGAAGCTCAATAAATTGAGCTGTCTGCCGGAATTTGCAGGCGGCGTCTATTCGATGCCGAAAAACAAACCATTTGCGTTAAAACCATGGCACATCTCATGCATTAGCGTCGAGCCGATTGATGTTAATTCTTCTTTGCGAGCCCTGGATAATGTGCTATGGAGCGCAAAAAAGGAACACAATAAACAATATGTCATGAAAGGAGTCAAATAATGTCACACAAACATGGAAAAACAATTTTAACGGTCTTCACATCGGTAGCGGCTATGCTGCTTTCGAGCCAATTTGCCTTTGCGGCGGATGCGATTCCGGTTGGCGGCGAATCCTACATTAAGGTGATCTTTGTGGTCGGCGCCATGATCGGAGCGGGTCTGGCCATCGGCCTGGGCGCCATCGGCGCGGGCGCGGGCATCGGCAACGCGGCAAACGGCGCCTGCCAGGCGGTGGGAAGAAACCCCGGCGTTCAGGGCAAAATCATGATGGTGATGCTCGTCGGTATGGCCATGGCTGAATCGATCGCCATTTACGCGCTGGTTATTGCTCTGATCTTATTGTATGCCAACCCCTTCAAGCCTTTCTTTTTGGGTTAATGTTTCAGGGAAGTTAACTACAAAATTAACCTAGGTTAGGGGGAAATCATAATGTCACAAACTAAAGATAAGAAGTCATTACCTGTTGCAGGCGTATTCTTCCTGCTGATTGTAATCCCCTTATCACTGATGGCGTTTTTAATCGCTAACGGCATGTTTAAACTGGGGGTTACCATAAAAGAAAGGGCCGTTAACGTTCTTGATGTCAAGTCTCAGGAAGATATTAAAGCAAGGGCCATCAACACGGCAAATCAGGTTGCCAATCTCCTCATGGAAAGCAAGAAAGATTTGCAGGTTGCAACCATTATTCCCTCGACAGAAGCAGTCTACAAGCAGTTTGTTGCCGAAAACAAAGCGCCGCTCTGGGTCAAGAAAGACGGCAAAGTCCAGCAGGTGCTGACACCGCTGTACAAGGAAATTGCCCTGATTGACAAAAACGGCTACGAAAGAATTAAAATCGTAGACGGTCAAGTGGCGCCGGCGGGAAAACTGGTTGACGTAAGCAAGCCGGCCAATACCACCTACAAAAGCGAAGATTATTTTGCCAAAACAAAAAATCTGAACCGGGGCGAAGTCTATGTGTCTCCGGTCACCGGCTGGTACGTGAACAAAGCGGCCTTCGACAAGGGAGAACGGTTCAACGGCGTCGTCCGTTTTGCAACGCCGGTGTTCAATCAGGATGGTTTTTCCGGGATGATCGTGCTGTCCCTGGACTACCGCCACCTGGGCCAGATCACCGATCAGTTGATCCCCACGCAGGCGGAACGGGTGTTTGAAACGGATGCTTCATCCGGTAATTACGCTTACATGTTTGATTACCGCGGCGACGCGATCGCGCACCCGAACGATTTTCATATCGTGGGGCTGAATCCGGACGGAACGCCTGTTCCAACCATCACGCAGCAAAACGTGAAAGAACTGACGGACAAAGGCGCCGATGCCCTGAACATTATCCAGGCCGGTTTCCTGGATCCCAATTTAACGGCTCTTGCCAAAGAGACGGCAGAGGGGAAAACAGGATTCAAGACGTATAAATTATTTGGAATGACCAAGTTCGTCGCCTATGCGCCGATCAAATTTTACGCGTCAAACATTCCTGAGCCCGCCGGTTTCGGATGGGTCTGTCTGGGTGTGGAAGTCGAGAAGTACAACGAAGCGGCCTTAAAGGTCTCTCAGAACATCGAGAAGGAATCCAAGGCCTGGACGGCCACCGTCATTCTGGTGCTCATCGTGGCCATGGTGATCCTGTTCTTCATCATGCTGATCCTGGTGCGCGGAATTTCCCGCTCCATTCAGTCGGAAGTTCCGGAAGGCTCGGAAGGAGAGCTGGCGGGACTGAATGACGACGACGATGACGACAAATAACTAGCGTTCACTTATGAACAAAAAGGCCGAATTTCGATTCGGCCTTTTTTATTGATTGGACCATCACGGCTTTTTCTGAAGGTTGTTGAGAAATCTTACTCACAAGGAGATCCGAATGGATACTTTTCTTAAGCTTTTCCCCTTTCTGCACCTGGTTGTACTGGCGGCGGGCGCCATTCTCCTTTTTGTTGTAAAAAGAAAATACCCCAAAGTCCGCAATTCCGAGCTGATCACCGTCTTCATTCTCTTCCTGATCCTCGTGGCCGTCTTTACAGAGCAGGGGCTGGATTTGATCAAACGGTTGATGAGCCTTCTTCAGGCCTAGCAACCGGATGCCCCTTCATCCCGGGGCCGCGGCTCGTCATGATAAGCAGGCGCGGAGAAAATCATAAGCCGAGTTCTGTTCCGCGATTCGGTTACCCTCGCCGCGGCGATGATCATTCATCTGGGACGGCAGTTGCCTGCCGCCTCTAGCGACACTACCCGAGAACATCAGGCGGGCCGCCCTTAAACGTTCTCCTATTTGGTCTTGCTCCGGATGGGGTTTACCATGCCTTTTCCGTCACCGGAAAAGCGGTGAGCTCTTACCTCGCCATTTCACCCTTACCCCGCCTTGCGGCGGGGCGGTATATTTTCTGTGGCACTTTCCCTGGGGTCGCCCCCGGTCGCCGTTAGCGACCATCCTGCCCTGTGGAGCTCGGACTTTCCTCCGGCAGAGGAAACTCTGCCCGCGATCATCCGATTTTCTCCGGCCTGGTGTCTATCCTACAATTGATTTGGATTTTGTTCAAGACAACTTCTGAAAAGATATTTAGCGCCTTCAGCCTCGCCCCCCTTTCAGGAGGGGGGGCAGCCTTTATCAACATGTTCGTCGATGGCCAAATTGGCCAGCCGGTCGGCTGTCGCATTGCGGCAGCGCGGAACATGCCGGACTTTGGCTGATTCAAGGGAAGAAAGCAGCTTCCGGACGTCCTGCATCAATATTTTCAGGTTCTCGTTTTTTACTTTATAGGAGCCGTTGATCTGGTTGGCCAGAAGCTCCGAATCCAGATAAATGTCAACGTTCCTGCAGCCGCAGGCCAGGGCCCCTTTCAGGCCCAGGATCAGCGCTTTATATTCCGCGATATTATTGGTGCAGCGGCCGAAGTATTCCCTGCCCTCCCAGAGAATCCGCTCCGAGGCATCGGTAATCACCGCCCCGCCACCTCCCGGCCCGGGATTTCCCCGGCAGGCTCCGTCGCTGAATAACTTGACCGATTTTTGTTCCATAGAATATTATTCGGCCGTTTGCTGATTTTTAAAATACATGATCCGGTTGCAGTTCGGGCAGCTCAAGAGATCATTGGAGCGCTGCAATTCGTTGTAGAGCTGCGGCGGAATATTCATGTGGCAGCCGCTGCAAACCGCTTTCCAGACGGAAATCACCCCAACGCCGTTATTGCGCTTTTTTACTCTTTCATACCGGCTCAGAAGATCCGCGGGGATTTGCTTTTGCAATTCGGCCCGTTTTTCCGTCCAGCTTGCCGTATCGGCGTCCACGGCGCTCAAGTCATCTTCGATGATTTTCTTTTCCTGTTCGTGTTTGCGGGTTTCCTGCGCCAGGACTGCATCATCCTGTTTGACCAGCACGGAAAGTTTATCCATATCTTCCATCAGGGCGATGATCCGGGTTTCCATCTCACCGCGGGTTTTCTCCGCCGTTTCAATCTCCTTGAGCATGGCCTGATATTCTTTGTTGTTTTTGACTTCGAGGAGCCTTTCTTTGGTTTTGACCATCCCGTCGCCGATCTTTTTGATGGCGGCTTCATATTCCGCGCGCCGGGCTTTGAGTTCATCCTGTTTTTGCTTGTTTTGCGCGATGCTTTCCCGATAGGCCTGAAAATCATTTTCCATTGCCTGGATTTTTTCCGGCAGCCTGGTCTTTTTAGCGGCAAGCTTGACCAATTGAGAATCACACTCCTGCAACCCGATCAACAGCAGCAATTGTTCTTTCACCCTGTTCTCCTTTTTTTAATTTTTCATCTCTTGATGCTTCCCCGACGCCAAAAAAAATGCACCTTTTGAGGGGTGCATTTTCAGATCATCGGTGAATGGGGCTGGTTTTGGGCGCCGCGATAGAATAATCGAACATTTCTGATCGCGGCTTTTGCCTCTACCGTTTTATCGCAGCA
The DNA here is from genome assembly GCA_964626775.1 of uncultured Smithella sp. Taxonomy (GTDB): domain Bacteria; phylum Desulfobacterota; class Syntrophia; order Syntrophales; family Smithellaceae; genus UBA8904. The sequence continues at coordinate 8,332 of CAZVGQ010000014.1, forward strand.
ACTCCTTGCTTGTGAAAATCGCTTTTTCCCAGCCATCCTCATCGTTCCATTCATAAAATTTGGTGGGCCCACCTGGGATCGAACCAGGGACCTACCGGTTATGAGCCGGTGGCTCTACCAATTGAGCTATAGGCCCGCCATTTTTAGCCATTGCGCGCATTCATTAACCGGCATCAAGGTGCGTTGGAATATACCCAATCCCGGCGCTTGTCAATATTATTTTCCCGTCCGTTTTCTGGGTGAATGCTTTGCTTTTTTCAACGGCTCCTCTTCAACGATTTCCGGCTCTTCAACCTCGGAGGCCACCGTCTCCTCCAGCGTCGCTTCACCCAGAACCGCCGTTCCCAGCCGGTCGCTGATTCCGAAACGCATTCGCAGAACTTTTTCTTCACGCGGCGTCAGCGTGGACAGAATTTTGCGCGTCTGGTCCGCCAGATCCATGCTGATGGTGGCCTCCGATGGAGACATGATCTTTTTGTCTTCGATAAAGTCTCCCAGGTGGCTGTCCTCCTCCTCGCCGATCGGCGTTTCCAGGGAAATCGGCTCCTTGGCGATTTTCAGCACCTTGCGCACTTTTTCCAGCGGATATTCCATTTTGTTGGCGATTTCTTCCGGCGTCGGTTCGCGTCCCAATTCCTGCACGAGGTAGCGCGACGTCCGGATCAGTTTGTTGATCGTTTCAATCATATGGACGGGAATGCGGATCGTGCGGGCCTGGTCGGCAATGGCGCGCGTGATGGCCTGACGAATCCACCAGGTCGCGTAGGTGGAAAACTTGTAGCCCCGCTGATATTCGAATTTATCAACCGCCTTCATGAGCCCGATATTGCCTTCCTGAATCAAATCCAGAAACTGCAGGCCGCGATTGGTGTACTTCTTGGCAATGCTGACGACCAGCCTCAGATTGGCTTCGACCAGTTTCCGTTTGGCGATTTCCGCCTTGGCCTCTCCGTCTTCGATGGAATAGACAACCGTCTTGAGCGTGGCGGTTGGAATCCCCACCTCCCTGGCAATATGCTTCAATCGTTTTTGGGCTTCGGTCACAGCCGTGTGACTCCGGTGCAGCCAATCGATGGACACTTTTGCCTCTTTCGCCGCCTGCCGCTCGTCCTGTTTGGATTTCTTCATCCTGGACCAGGCCTTCTCCATTTGGGTGATATTGAGGCCCGACTCTTTCTTGAAATGGTTGATCACGCGTTCCGAGCGTTCAATTTCATCCGTGAATAATTTCAGCCGGGCGATAAAACGGTGCATCTGCTTCTTGCTGAAACGGATTTTCCGGCAAAGGGTGATGATATTTTTTGTGTTTTTCACCAGTTCCGCAGTCAAGGTCTCCCGTTGCTTGGCCCTCATCGTTTTGGATTTAAGCTTCTCGCGCAGAACCTTATTGCGGTCATTGAAAAGTCGAATCCGGGCGATCAGCCGGAGCACTCTTTCCTTGTGATCGTCCTCCTCCATGAACCCTTCTTCGTCCTCAATGTTATCCACTACGTTCTTGACGCGGATTTCCCCGGATTCCAGCTTCTCGCCGATGCTGAGCACTTCGTCGATGGAAACGGTCAGGCTGAAAATCGCCCACATGGTTTCCCGGGCGCCCTCTTCGATTTTCTTGGCGATCTCGACTTCACCTTCGCGGCTGAGGAGCGACACCAGCCCCATTTCCCGCAAATACATTTTGACCGGGTCTCCGGTTTTGCCCGCGCCGGGAACCAGCGCGAGGGCTTCCGGAAATTTGGACGGCAGAGCATCCTCCACCGGTTTTTTCACCACCAGCTTTTCCCCCTGCTCCATATCGATGATATCGATGTTTTTTTCTCCAAACAGCATAATAATATCATCGATTTGTTCCGAGGAATTCAAATCGGGCGGCAGCATGTCATTCACGTCGTCGTAGGTCAAAAACCCCTTTTCTTCCCCCAGGGATAGCAGCTTTTTAAATTCATCGGATTGTATTTCTTTCGCCATTTGGATGCCCCCGAATGTTATGATTGGTTCAAGTATTTATGTTCTTCCTTCATCAAATTCTGCTTCTGAAAAGTCAGCTCCCGGATAAGATCCGAATCGCCGCATTCCTGCGCCTGCCTTAACTTGTGCTGCACCTGACGCTTTTGCTCTTTGTACCATTTTTCTCGGATTCTTCTCATGTTATCGACAAAATTGCGCTCCACCCTATCGTCGTCGGTCGTGGGCGCTTCCACGCTCATTTTATAAATATGCTCCCGCAGCGGCTTGTCTGCGTCCGACGGCAGCAAAACATTGACATCGACGTACCCCAACAGTTTATAGGTTTGAACAATTCTGGCGCCCAGGTCCTTCAACACGGGCTCCAGAAAATACTCCAGAATCTTTTCATCGTCCACTAAAAGCGTCTTCTGCGGATACTCCAGCATCAGCCGGATCAGATTGAACTCCAGAGGATTCACGGCCATTCCGCCAGACGCCTTTTTAACGACCGCGCCGGGTTGCGCGGATGCGGTTTTGCGATGGATTTCCCTTTTCAGCAGCGCCTGGTCAATGCCCGATTTCTCCGCAATGCGCTTGATGAAAAGATTCTTTTCGATTTCATTGTTGATTTTCCCAACGAATTCCATCGCGGTCTTCACCAAATCGCGGTTTTCTTCAAATGTTTTGCCGTTTCCCAAAACGGAATCAATATAATAATCGCTGATCGCCGGCGCAAGGGCAATCAATTCCTCCAACTTTCCCGGGCCGTATTTTTTCACAAAATCATCGGGATCGCAGCCGTCGGGAAGAATTAAAGCCCGCGCGCTCATATTGGCGCCTAAAAAAAGCTCCAGCGACCGGTCCAGCGCCTTGCGTCCGGCCGCATCCGGATCAAACAGCGCGACGACATCCTGCGTGTAACGCCGCAGGAGTTCCAGATGATCGCGGGTCAGCGCCGTGCCCAGTGTGGCCACGACATTGCGCACTCCTGCGTTCCACAGGGAGATGGCGTCAAAATAGCCTTCCACGATCAGACAAAAACCGTTCCGGCGGATCGCCTCTTTGGCCTTGTTGAGTCCGTATAAATTTTTCCCCTTGCTATAAACCGGCGATTCCGGCGAATTGAGATATTTGGGCTCGCCCTCTCCGATAATCCGGCCGCCAAAGGCGACGATTTCGCCGAAAGGATTTTCAATAGGAAAGATCAGGCGGCCACGGAAGCGGTCGTAAAAGCCCCCCTCTTTTCCGGCGATGACCAGGCCGGCCTGTTCGGCCATTTTCAGGGATAAACCGCCGCCTTCCATATCATCCGCCAGGGAGCGCCAGCCATCCGGCGCATACCCCAGCCTGAATTGTCTGACGGTTTCCTCGGTGACGGCTCGCTTTTGCAGGTAGTCGCGGACCGCTTTGCCTGCGGGAGAGGAGAGCTGCCGGGCAAAGTACTGCGCCGCCCTTGCATTCAACTGAAACATCTCATCGCGCAGGGACTCCTTTTCGCGTCCGTCGCCGCCGAAGGTCCGAACCGGCAACAGCACGCCCGTTTTTTCCGCCAGATATTTAATGGCCTCGGGGAAACTCTTATTGGCGATTTTCATCAGCAGCGTGATGACATTGCCGCCTTCCCCGCAGCCGAAGCAGTAGAAAATCTGTTTTTCGCGGTTGACCGTAAACGAAGGGGTCTTTTCCTGATGAAAGGGACAAAGCCCCAGATAATTCCGGCCCGCCTTTTTCAGCGTCAGATATTCGGAGGCAAGCTCGACAATGTCCACCCTGCTTTTAATTTCTTCAATCTTGCTGTCGTCAAAGCGCACGAAGGATCGCCTGCCCTGTTTTGATGGTTTTGAGTCCGTGTCGCGGATAACGCTTTCTATTGCGCGAGAAGCGCTTTTACTTTTTCACCGGCGGCTTTTCCGTCCGCCCGGCCGGTAATCTGCGGCATCAGCGCCTTCATCACTTTGCCCATGTCTTTGACCGACACGGCGCCCACGTCGGCAATCGCCTTTTTAATGAGCGCCTCCACTTCTTCATCCGACATTTGCGCGGGCATGAAATCCTGCAGGATTTTCAGTTCCGCTTCTTCCTTTTCCACCAGATCCTGCCTGCCTCCCTTGGCAAACTGTTCGATGGAATCTTTTCTCTGCTTGACCAGCCCGGACAGAATCTGCATCGTTTCCGTCTCGTTGAGCGGCCGCATCAGGTCGATTTCCCTGTTGTGAAGCGCTGTTTTCAGCAGGCGGAGAGCGGAGAGCCGGATTTTGTCTTTGGCCTTCGCCGCCGTTACCATGTCTTCGTTTAATTTGGTCTGAATATCCATAAGCATTTACCTCGTCTTATCCCAACTGATCTTCCAGTTTTCTGCCTCCCAGCAGATGCATGTGCAGATGAAATACCACCTGCCCTCCGTCGGCGTTGCAGTTGATCGCCAGACGGAATCCGCCGTCGTCCACCTGTTTCCTTTTAGCGACCTGCTGCACGGCTGCAATCAATCTTCCCATGATGTCCGCTTTCGCATCGACATCCATCAGTGTCGCAATATGTTGTTTGGGGATGATGACGACATGCACCGGCGCCATGGGACTGATATCGTCAAACGCCAGGACAGCGTCATCTTCGTAAACTTTTTTGGAAGGAATGTCTCCCTTGATGATTTTACAAAATATGCATTCTGCCATATGCTTTTCCTCCTCCCGATTTTATGAGGCATGCCGCGTCTTCGCGATCGCGTCTTCCAGGGCGATGGCGCCCGAGTAAAGCGCGCGGCCGACAATCACGCCGTAAAACGAACAGTCCTGAACGGCCAGCAGGGCATCGATGTCAGCCAGCGTCGCCACGCCCCCCGACGCGATCACCGGAATATTGACGGCTTTTGCCAAAGCCCGGGTCTGTTCCACATTGACGCCCGTCTCCATGCCGTCGCGTGAAATATCCGTATAGACAATGGCCTGAATTCCGTCATGAACATAACGCTGCGCCAGTTCGACCGCATTCTGGCCGGTCTTCTGCGTCCAGCCGCGAACCGCCACCTTTCCTGCAAGCGCGTCGATCCCCAGGATGATTTTTCCCCGATGGGTTCGGGCAGCCGTCCGGACAAACGCTTCATCCTGAATGGCCGACGTCCCCAGAATCACGCTGGACACACCGTTTTCCAGATAGTAACTGACGGTTTCCATGCTGCGGATGCCGCCGCCGACTTCAACCGGCACCGGGACGGATTTCGCAATTTCGACCAGAATCGGCGCGTTTTTCGGCAATCCGGCGACAGAGCCGTCCAGATCCACGAGGTGAATCCTTTGCGCCCCTTTTTGAACCCATAGTCTGGCCATGTCCACGGGATTCTCAGCATAAACCGTCACCCGGTTAAAATCGCCCTGCGCAAGCCGCACACATTGGCCGTTTTTTACATCGACCGCCGGAATAATCAACACCTTGCCTGACTCCTTCACAGAACTGGTAGATCAAATATCGAACGGGGCAATTCCCGCATGAATCCGAAGCTTTTTGCCGTCAGCGTTCAAAGCCGGGAAAAGTCTTGAAAATGTCGTCAACCCCCAGCTTCGTCAACTGGCGCGCGGTCAGCCACTTCGCGCCGCCCTTGAAGAAGGAAGACGCCTGAAAAATATCTTCCATCAGGGATTTTTGCGTTTTGTCAAAAATACCCCGCCAGAGGATGCGGCCGTCGCCGACGG
>CAZVGQ010000014.1:14061-16976 GCA_964626775.1 uncultured Smithella sp.
GATTTTTGCGTTTTGTCAAAAATACCCCGCCAGAGGATGCGGCCGTCGCCGACGGCAATCAGATGAATTTCAAAAGCAACCGCCGCGGGGCGTTCCGCGGAATAATCGTAGCCCACTCTTTCCCGATAGCGATATACAAACCCCGCCACCAGGACATCGGCGTTCAGTTCGCTTCCGGTTTCCCGGAAAGTCTGCAGTAAAGGCTGTTTGCGGAGAGCCGTCGACACCCGCCGATAAACACCCGCCACCTTTTCCCGGGGAAGAATATCCACGTTCTTGTAGTCCCTCAGTTTATCGGTCACCATTTCTTCAACCATTCTTTCCGCGCCTTTGGAAATGCCGCCGCTGGAATTCACGCTGCCGCAAATCGGGCATTGAACGGTGGAGGATGGTTCTTCCGGCAGCACCGCCTGAAACGGAATGACCGCAATGCGCGTCACCGTTTTTTCGGAGGCCTTTGTTTCTTCCTGCGCATGCCCAACGCCCTGGGAAAGAAGAAAGAACCCCAAAAGCCACAGGGCGCAGCCGATGCTTTTTATCGGAAACCTGTTTTGCGACACAAGACGCCTGATCTTTCTTTCAAAGCGTTCCCTTGGTGGACAGAACGCCCGAAATTTCCGGATTGATATTTACCGCCTGCCTGAGCGCCCGGGCAAAAGCTTTGAAGACGGATTCGATGATATGATGACTGTTGCTGCCGTATTCCAGGGTGATGTGCAGGGTAATGCCGCTATGATCCGTAAACGCCTTAAAAAACTCCTTGACCAGCGCGGGATCAAATCCGCCGATTTTCCTGCGTTCATACCGGACCTTGTAAATCAGATAGGGACGGCCGCAGATGTCCATATCCACGCGGCACAGGCTCTCGTCCATCGGGACGGACGCCGACCCGTAGCGGTTAATGCCCGTCTTTTTGCCCAGCGCCTGCTGCACGGCCTGTCCCAGGCAAATGCCCAGATCTTCCACCAGGTGATGGTCGTCGATTTCCGTATCGCCTTTGCTTTTTACAACCAGTTTGAACTGACCGTGACGGGCAAACAGCTCCATCATATGATTCAAAAAGGGAATAGTTGTATCGATCCTGCTGCCGGCGGATTTATCCAAATCAATGTCCAGCGCGATATCCGTTTCCGTTGTTTTACGGACGATCTTTGCTTTTCTGGCCATGGCGCCTCCCCAAATCAAATGACTTTGTTGAGCGGATATTCAATAATGCCCTGCGCGCCCGCGTCCAGAAGCCGCGGAATGATATCGCGCACCACACCCGTATCGATAACCGTTTCAATGGCAAACCACTCTTCCGAATAGAGAGTGGAAATGGTCGGGGCTTTCAGCGACGGCAAAAGCTTCATGACGCGATCGAGGTTTTCTTTGGCCACGTTGAGCTTGAGGCCGACCTTGCCCATCGCCAGGAGCGACCCTGTCAAGAGCGTCCGGATCTGCTCGATTTTTTTTCTCTTCCATAAATCGTTCCAGGCTGCTCGGTTGGCGATCAGCTGCGTGTTGGTTTTCATCAGTTCATGCACGATCCTGAGTTTGTTGGCCCGAATGGTCGATCCCGTTTCCGTGACTTCAACGACGGCGTCCACCAGACCGTCGACGACTTTCGCCTCGGTCGCGCCCCAGGAAAACTCCACGCCGACCTTGATCTTCCTTTCGGCAAAATATCTCCTGGTAAAGTTGACCAGTTCCGTCGAAATGCGCCTGCCTTCCATGTCCTCTATCGAACGGATCGGCGAATCGTCCCGGACCACCAGCACCCAGCGCGCCTGACGCGTGGAAACCTTGGAATAGATCAGATCCTGCACGACCTCCACATCGGAGTTGTTTTCCATGATCCAGTCAATGCCGGTCAGCCCCAGATCCAGATGACCGTCTTCGATGTAGCGGGACATTTCCTGCGCCCGGATCAACGCACAGGAAATTTCCGGATCGTCAATATCCGGGAAATAGCTGCGGCTGTCGTAGGTGATCCGCCATCCGGCTTTTTGAAATAAATCAACCGTATTTTTTTCCAGACTCCCTTTCGGGATGCCTAATTTCAAAACATTCATTTGTACACTTCCTTGGGATCAAAAACTTTCTTGCCGACAACCACAAAATCACCGCCCTTACGCTTGCGGAAAAAACAGGAGCGATGCCCCGTATGGCAGGCCGCCCCGCCCAGTTGCTCTACCTGAAGCAGCAGAGTGTCCTCATCGCAATCAATAAAAATATCTTTGACGATCTGAACATGGCCGGAGCTTTCGCCCTTCAGCCACAGTTTTTGCCGGGAACGACTCCAGAACGTGGCCTTGCCCGACTGCAGGGTCGCCTCCCAGGAGGCCCTGTTCATGTAGGCCAGCATCAAAACGTCTTTTGTTTCAGCATCCTGCACAATGGCCGGAATCAATCCGTCCGTTTTATTGAAGTTTGGTTCGATCATAGGTCCCTTTCATGCGAATGCGGTAATTTGTCACCTTTATGAAATTATTTTGTTTAATTGATGAGTACCATTAAATCAAGTAATATTTTAGCTTACGAATCATCTATTTCCGGCTTGCCTAACCCATTTATTCATGATAAAAAAATTTCGAAAATTGATCGGAACGATTCGAATTTGTTTGCCCGGAGGGATTGAATTATGTCTTTGCTGTTGGGAGGCGTCGTTGCCGCAGTCATCGGACTGATCAGTTTGATTTTCTGGTGGTCTGATTTCCTGGCCATTCTCCGGGGCGCGCTGCCCATCTTTCTGTTTCTGGGAGGCGCTCTGGCCGTCTATGTCGGTTTTGATGATATTCAGGACAAATTTCGAGAAGAAAGACAGCGACAAAATGAAGAATTGGAGCGGGCCAGGGAAGAAATTGAATCGGCCAAGGCGCAGGCCGAACGCTACCGGGATGAACTGGACAGGTTGAAAGATGAAAAAAAACAAA
>CAZVGQ010000015.1:0-16635 GCA_964626775.1 uncultured Smithella sp.
CCTGCGCCTGCACCTGCGGCAAACAAGAAAACAACAGAACCGCCGCCGTCAACACGGTCCATATTTTTTTCATATTGATCTCCTTTGCAGTGAAGCCGGCCCCAAAAGGAGGCAGGAGCCCGCGCGGCCCGCGGCTATCTTCTGGTGAGCTGCCGGTATTTTATCCGATGCGGCTGGCTGGCGGCCGCGCCCAGGCGGCTTTTGCGGTCTTCCTCGTATTCGGAGTAGTTGCCGTCGAAGAAAAGAACTTTGCTGTCGCCTTCAAAAGCCAGAATATGCGTGCAAATACGGTCCAGAAACCAGCGGTCGTGGCTGATGACAACCACGCAGCCGGCGAAACTCTCCAGTGAATCTTCCAGCGCGCGCAGTGTGTTCACATCGAGATCGTTGGTCGGCTCGTCCAGCAGCAGTACATTTCCGCCTTCCCGGAGCATGCGCGCCAGATGCACGCGGTTTCGCTCGCCTCCGGAAAGAGATCCCACTTTCTTTTGCTGATCGGTTCCTGAAAAATTAAACCGCGACACATAAGCCCGCGAGTTGATCTGCCGGCCGCCGACCGGAATAATGTCCTGTCCGCCGGATATCATCTCCCAGATGTTTTTCTCCGGATCCAGCGCGTCGCGGCTCTGATCGACGTAGGCCAGCTTAACGGTCTCGCCGATACGGATGGTCCCGGCGTCCGGGCTTTCCCGGCCGGTGATCATGCGGAACAGCGTGGTCTTGCCCGCGCCGTTGGGACCGATGACGCCGACAATGCCGCCGGGCGGAAGCGAAAACGTCATGCTTTCAACCAGCAGTTTTTCGCCGTAGCCCTTGGAAACCCCGTCGGCTTCGATGACCACGCCGCCCAGCCGGGGGCCGGGCGCGATAAAGAGTTCACGCGTGCCGGATTCCTTTTCCAAATTTTTGCCCAGCAGCTCTTCATACGCCTTGATGCGCGCCTTGGATTTGGCATGCCGGCCTTTAGGGGACATACGGATCCATTCCAGTTCCCGCTCCAGGGTTTTGATTCTGGCGCTTTCCGATTTCTCCTCGTTTTTCAGACGGTTTTGCTTCTGCTCCAGCCAGGAAGAATAGTTGCCCTGCCAGGGAATCCCCTGGCCGCGGTCCAGCTCCAGAATCCAGCCCGCGACGTTGTCGAGGAAGTAGCGGTCGTGCGTGACGGCGATGATGGTCCCCTCATATTTCTGCAGGTGGTGTTCCAGCCAGGCCACGGATTCGGCGTCCAGATGGTTGGTCGGCTCGTCCAGCAGCAGAATGTCGGGTTTCTGCAACAGCAGGCGGCAGAGCGCGACGCGGCGCCTCTCTCCGCCGGAGAGAATTTTTACGGGCGTGTCGCCCGGCGGGCAGCGCAGAGCATCCATAGCCATCTCCAGGCGCGAGTCGATGTCCCAGGCGTCGAGCGCGTCCATTTTTTCCTGTAGCGCTGCCTGTCGGTCCACCAGTTTGGCCATGGCTTCATCGGACATTTCTTCGGAGAATTTCTCGTTGACGGCGTTGTATTCATTGACCACGTCCATCGTGGCTTGCACGCCCTCTTCCACGATCCGGCGGACGGTTTTGTCTTCGTCCAGCCGCGGCTCCTGTTCCAGATAGCCCACCGTGTATCCGGGGGAAAGAATGGTCTTCCCCAGAAATTCATCATCCACCCCGGCGAGAATTTTCAAAAGCGAGCTTTTGCCCGAACCGTTCAGACCGATCACGCCGATCTTCGCGCCGTAGAAATACGACAGATAAATATCCTTCAGCACGGGTTTCTTGTCGTAAACCTTGCTGACTCCGATCATGGAGTAGATGACTTTGTTTCCCTCATTGGCCATGCGGCGCCGATCCTCCCCGTTCTCAGGAAACGACCGCCGGCCGCTCCCCGCAAGTTTCCTCCTTAAATGTAGGGGAAAATATTCTGAATGATAATGTTGAAATTGTCCTGAATTTTGTCGTGGCCTTCGATAATGCCCATATGGCCGGGCAGAAGCAGGCCGATGTCCAGGTCGGACAGCGTCACAATGCTCTTTTTCAGCAGGCCGCCGTTGCCTCCGGGAAAATCCGTGCGGCCGACGTTCTGCTGAAAAACCACGTCGCCGCAGAAGAGGACCTTCTTTGCCGGCCAGTAAAGCCCGATATGGCCGGGCGTGTGTCCCGGAATGGAAATGACCCGAAAGGTCTGATCGCCCAGTTCGAGCCGGCCGTCCTCCAGCTGCATGTTGATCTGCATCTGCGGAATCGTGATGCCGAACAGGCCATACAGCTCGCCGCCGACGCCTTTGAGGAAATCCATTTCCTTGCGGTGCAGGGCGATTTTCACCTTTTCCTGGTCAAAAAGCTCGGAGCCCTGAAAATGGTCGGGGTGCGAATGCGTATTGATCACATACCGGATGTCTTTCTTCTTAATGCCGTCATTCGCCATCTGGTTGAGCAAGTCCGGCAGATAACGGGTGAGACCGGGATCAATCAGCGCCTGCACGCCGCCGCCGATGTAGTAGCTGTTGCAGTTGTTGTCAAAATAGTTTGCCCACTCATAAATATAAATATCGTCCCGAAATTTCATTATAAACCCTTTCCTGTTTTATAAATCCTTCCGTCCTGGTCCGCCGGCCTCATTCTTTCCGGGCCTTGCGCGGAACGAAAATCCAAAGAAGCATGTAGAGAAGGAATCCGGTTCCGAATCCAATGGCCAGCAGGGAAAACAGCAAACGCCACACCCAAGAAGGGACGGGCGTGTGCTCTCCCAACCCGCCGCAGACGCCGCCGATCCAGCGATCGGTTTCGGACTTGGTAAATTCGGCAAACCAGTTGTTTGCGGTCATGGATTCATCCTTTCCCGGGCGGAACGCGGCGCTCGCCGTATTCCGCCAAAAGCGGGCGTCATTTTATTTTACCGGCAACACTTTGTCCAGCGGCATTTGTGAAGAACTGAATCCCACTTTGACAACGGAGCCGTCCTTGTCCACCAGAATCATCATGGGAACGCCGATCGCGTTGTACGCCGTGCCGACGGATCCGTCCTCATCCAGCAGCGTCCGGTAAGGCAGGGCGTTGGCCTGGGCGAATCTCGCGACCTTCCTGGCCGGTTCCATGATGTTGATGTAAATCACTTCCATTCCTTTGGGTGAATACTCCTCGTAAACCTTTTTATACTTGGGAATCTCCGCCCTGCACCCCGGACACCAGGTGGTCCCGAAAAATAGCAGGACGGGCTTGCCGCGCTGGGCGCTCATGCGAAAGGTCTTGCCCTGCAGATCTTTGAGGGTGAAATCCGGAGCGGCAAAAACCTGCGGCTTAAACGGTGCGTTGGGAATATACTGCCCCCGGGAAGCCAACGGGGCGGCCAGAACCAGAAAGAAAACCAGCGCCAGGATAATGCTGTTTTTGTGCATGATGACCCTTTTCGCTAAAAAGAAAGTGTGCCGGCAGTATACAGAAAATATTCGGCCGCGCCAATCAAAATAACACCGAAAACCCTGGTGATGATCGTCATCCACCGGCCGGACCGCGGAAGCGCCGCAATCAAACCGGCGAACGTGCCGGCCAGAATCAGGAGCGTCCCCATGCCAAAGGCAAAAACAAACAACAGGCCGACCCCCATAACCACCTGGGTTTTCAGCGCCACAAAACCGAGCAGCACCCCCAGCACCGGCGCGGTGCAGGGGCCGATCACAAACCCGGAAGCCGCGCCCAGCAAAAAGCTGGGAAGGAAGCCTTTCCTCCCACCGCCGGAGTAAGCCGCCAGTTTTTGAGGAACGGGAATAGAAATTTTAAAAACATCAAGCATGGCCAATCCCATCACCAGGCAAATGTTGGCCATGATCCAATACACCAGCGGCGTCGTCTGCATCTGTCCGAACAGTCTCCCCGACCAGGCCGCCGTCGCCCCCAGCGCGGCGTAGGTGACGGAAAGCCCCAGCACGTAAGAAACAGACAGCAGAAATCCGCGCAGCTTTGACCCCGATCCCTGGGCGCCGATGAAGCCGACCGTCAGGGGAATGAGCGGATACGTGCAGGGAGTGAAGCTGATCAGCACCCCACCCAGATAGGCCGCCGCGAAGGCCAGGGCTATGGACCCCTCAAGGTATACGGATAGATTGTTGATCAGGTTTTCCATTTTTCTTTAATACTCTTGCTGGTTTGATGTGTGACCGAACGATAGGCAAATTATTTGCCCTTCGTCAAGAAAAATCGGGGGTTTTCGGCGCCCAAAAGAAATTTCTTGACATAAATCAAAAAAAGAATACCATTCGGTAAAAATGACATGCTCGAGCCGCAGAAGCTCCCGGATGCTCATTCAAGAGAACCGCTTAACAAAGGAGGCAAACCATGGCGAAACCCGAAACCCCCCTGCTGGACGAACTGGAAAAAGGAAAATGGCCCAGTTTTGTAAAAGATTTGAAGCAGGCGGCCCAGAAGAACCCCATGTCGGAGGATCTGCTCAGCCAATTGGAGCTTTCCTACAAGGACAAAATCGGGCACTGGAAGCATGGAGGCATCGTCGGCGTCAAGGGCTACGGTTCGGGCGTCATCGGGCGCTATTCGGACCGTCCGGATCTGTTCCCCAATGTTCAGGCGTTTCATACCATGCGGGTGAATCACCCCACCGGTTGGTTCTACAAAACGGATACGCTTCGGAAACTCTGCGACATCTGGGACAAGCACGGCAGCGGGCTCACCAATATGCACGGCTCCACGGGAGACGCCATATTGCTGGGCACAACGACGGAGCATCTCCAGCCCTGCTTTAACGATCTGTCGGACGCCGGTTTCGATCTCGGCGGCTCCGGCTCGGCGCTGCGCACCCCCAGCGCCTGCGTGGGACCGGCGCGCTGCGAGTGGGCCTGCGTCGACAGCCTGGATCTGTGCTACAATCTCACCATGACCTATCAGGATCAGATGCACCGGCCGATGTTTCCCTACAAATTCAAGATCAAGATTTCCGCCTGCGCCAACGACTGCGTCGCGTCGATCGCCCGCTCCGATCTGTCGGTCATCGGCACATGGAAGGATGATATTCAGATCAACCCCGCCGAAGTGCTCGCCTGCGAGGCGTCGGGCATGAACATTCAGAAGGAAGTATGCGACCTTTGCCCCACCCGTTGCATGGAATGGAACGGCAAAGAACTGAAAATATATGACGAAGACTGCACCCGCTGCATGCACTGCATCAACCTGATGCCGAAAGCCCTGCGGCCGGGGAAAGAAAAAGGCGCGTCCATTCTGGTCGGCGGCAAAGCACCCATTGTCCGGGGCGCACTGCTGTCCTGGGTGATCGTTCCCTTTATAAAACTGGAGCCGCCCTACGATGAATTGAAAAGCCTGATCGAGCGTATTCAGGACTGGTGGGACGAGCACGGAAGGTCACGCGAACGGCTGGGGGAGCTGATTACGCGGCTGGGCATGCGGGTCTTTTTGAAGGCCGTGGACCTTCCCGCCGTCCCGCAGATGGTGAAAGCGCCGAGAACCAATCCCTACGTATTCTTCTGGCCCGAAGATCTGAAAAAGGAGGTGAAGTAAGATGGCAAAAACGGATATCGGCCCTCCCAATTACAAAACCATGCTGCCGCCCGTGATTGAAAGAAACTACGGAAAGTGGCTCTATCATGAAATTTTAAAGCCCGGCTTGCTGATGCACGTTTCCGAATCCGGCGAGGCGCTCTACAGCGTGCGTGCGGGTTCGCCCCGGCTTGTTTCGACGGATCACATCCGTGAAATCTGCGACATTGCTGAAAAGTACTGCGGCGGCTACCTGCGGTTCACCAGCCGCCACAACATCGAGTTCCTGCTCGACGACCGGAACCAGGTCGAGCCGCTGATCGACGAATTAAAAAGCCGCGGTTACCCCGTGGGCGGGACGGGACATTCCATCTCCAACATCGTTCACACGCAGGGCTGGGTTCACTGCCACACTCCTGCCACGGACGCCTCCGGCCCAGTGAAAGCCCTGATGGATGAAATCTACGATCACTTTGTGAATGCCACGCTGCCCGCGCACGTCCGCATCGCCCTGGCCTGCTGCCTGAACATGTGCGGCGCGGTTCACTGCTCGGACATTGCCATTTTAGGCATTCACCGGACGGTTCCCAAGACGGACAATTCCCGCGTGCCGAACGTCTGCGAAATTCCCTCGACGGTGGCTTCCTGTCCGACGGGCGCCATCCGCGGTGACATGAAAAACAAAACGCTGACGGTCAACGAGGAAAAGTGCATGTACTGCGGCAACTGCTATACCGTCTGTCCGGCCATGCCGATCGCCGATCCGGACAACGACGGCATATCCATCTGGGTCGGCGGCAAGGTATCCAACGCGCGCAGCGCACCCAAATTTTCCAAGCTGGCGATTCCCTTCCTGCCCAACAACCCGCCGCGCTGGCCGGAAGTTGTGGATGCTGTAAAAAACATCATTGAGGTCTATGCCGCCCATGCCAAAAAACATGAACGCGTCGGCGAATGGATCGAACGCGTCGGCTGGGAGCGCTTCTTCAGCCTGACGGGCATTCCGTTCACGGATCAGCACATCGACGATTTTGATCTGGCGACGGAGACCTTCCGGACATCCGCGCAGTTTAAATGGAGGTGAGCATGAGCGACGAATTGAAAACAAAAGTGACCGGGCTGTTCCGGGAAAAATCAAAGGGCGACAAGAAGATGTTTTACATTCGGGACGTGACCAAATGGCTGCCCGGCGAGGATCGCCACGCCGTGCAGAACGCCGTGAAGGAACTCCTCGACGAGGAAGTGCTGAAGTACTGGTCGAGCGGCAGCTCCACCTACATCATGCTGGCGGATTTTTTCCCCAAGGAATAAGGACCCTGTTATGAACCGACCCTGCCCGCGATTCATCGTTGCCGCTCTGCGGGGCGGCGCGGGGAAAACCACCCTGGCTGTGGCGATGGCCATGGCCCTGCGCAAACAGGGCATCACCGTCTCCCCCTTCAAAAAGGGGCCGGATTACATTGATGCCGCCTGGCTTAGCCGGGCGGCATCCGGCCCCTGCTGCAATCTGGACACTTTTCTTATGGGCGACGAACAGGTGGTCCGCTCCTTTTCCCGCCATGCCGCGGAAGACACGGTTTCCATCATCGAAGGCAACCGGGGCCTCTTTGACGGCGTCAACGCCGAGGGAGAATTCAGCACAGCCGAGCTGGCCAAGCTGCTTCACGCGCCGGTGATCCTGGTCGTGGACTGCGACAAAGTCACGCGCACGGCGGCCGCCATGGTCCTGGGCTGCCTGCGCCTCGATCCCGCGGTGGACCTTCGGGGAGTGATTTTGAGCCGCGTAAACGGAAGCCGCCACGCGTCCGTAATCCGCCGGTCTATCGAAGAGGAAACCGGCCTGTCGGTTTACGGGATCGTGCCGCGCCTGCCGGATCTGCCCTTTGTCCAGAGACATCTGGGGCTGATTCCTCCCGAAGAGCATCATTTCGTGAAGCGTGCCCTGGAAAGGGCGGAAGCCATTGCCCGCGATTACCTGGACATCCCCGCGCTGCTGACAACCGCGCAAAGCGCTTCCCCGTGGATGGTTGACGCCTTCCCCAACACCACGCGGCCCAACCGAGCCCATGAGCCCCCCCTGACCGTCGGCGTGATCCGGGACAGCGCGTTTCAGTTTTATTACCAGGAAAATCTCGAAGCGCTCACCGACCGCGGAGCGCGCGTTGTCCGGATCAGCGCGCTTGCCGACAGCACACTGCCGACCGTTGACGCCCTTTACATCGGGGGTGGATTTCCGGAAACGCACGCCAGCAGGCTCTCCGCAAACGAAGCGTTCCGCCTCTGCCTCAAACAGGCGGCGGAAGACGGTCTGCCCGTTTACGCCGAATGCGGAGGCTTTATGTACCTCGGCGAATCCCTGACCGTCGGCGGCCGCTGTTATCCCATGGCCGGCGCGCTGCCGGTTTCGTTCAACATGGAAGAGCACCCGCAGGGACACGGCTACACTTCGCTTGCCGTGGACCGGGAAAATCCTTTTTTCTCCCCGGGCGCCCGGATCAGCGGCCACGAATTTCATTACTGCCGGATCGTGTCCCACCGTCAGGAGGATACGCACACGGCTTTCCGCGTCCTGAAGGGTTCGGGCATCGACGGCCGGAGAGAGGGCTTGTGCCGGAAAAACATTCTGGCGGGCTTCACGCACGTGCATGCCCTGGGAACTCCCGAATGGGCGGACGCGATTCTGGAAAAGGCCCGGCAGCACCGGAATGAAAAACATTCATTGGAAGGAAATATCAACATGATGAGGAGGTTTCAACATGCCGCAGATTGAACTAGCAGGCAAAACGTACGAAGTAGATGAAGACGGATTCTTGCAGGAACTGGACAAATGGAGCGAGGAATTTGCCGAAGCTTACGCGCACGCCGAAGAAATCGAGGGGAAGCTGACGGAGGAGCACTGGAAAGTGATCAACTATCTTCGAAACTATTTTCAGCAGTTCGGCATCGCCCCCATGATTCGCAAGATCTGCAAAGACCTGAAGATCGATATGAAGAAGCTCTATGAGCTGTTTCCGACCGGCCCCGCGAAGGGCGCCTGCAAACTGGCGGGGCTTTCGAAGCCGACGGGCTGCGTGTGATTTCTTTCCGAAATCAAGCGCTACCTTTGTTGGCTGCGTTGTCGGCGTCCTCGACGTATTAAAAATACGCCTCCG
Source organism: uncultured Smithella sp. (assembly GCA_964626775.1). GTDB lineage: Bacteria > Desulfobacterota > Syntrophia > Syntrophales > Smithellaceae > UBA8904. The sequence continues at coordinate 8,637 of CAZVGQ010000015.1, forward strand.
GCGCCTCTTCCTTGCCGCCGCGGTATCATCTTGATTTGGAAAAGAAATATTGAGCTGACGGATTGATATGGGATTTTATATTTTTTCATACTTATGCGCGGTCATTTTTCTGGCTGCCGTTGCCTGCCGCATCTACCGGCAGCTGACGCTTCCCGTTCACCTGCGCTGGGAAATCTACCCGGTGCAACATGAACCGGCCGGCAAGGCGGCTTACGGCGGCTCGTACATGGAAGAGCTGAACTGGTGGGAGAAAAAGCGGGAAGGCTCGCCGGTGAACGAACTTCTTTACATGGCGCCGGAAATCTTGCTCATGCGGGGACTGTGGAAGGAAAATAAAAAGCTGTGGCGGGCCTCCTTTCCCTTTCATCTGGGACTGTACCTGATGCCGGCCGCTTTCGCGCTGCTTTTGATATCCGCCGCCCTAACCCTGCTCGGCTTTGCCGAAAACGGAATCGTTGCCGCCATCGTGGATAAGCTGATCGTTGCCGCCGCGTGGATCGGCGTCCTTGCCGGCGCCGCCGGATCACTGGGCATGCTGTACAGACGCCTGACTGACCGGGAAATGAGAGCCTACGCGACGGTTGCCGATTATTTCAACCTCGTCTTTATTCTGATGTTTTTCACCTGCGCCTTTCTTGCCCTGCTTGCGGCTGATCCTCTTCCCGGCGCGGCCCGATCTTACATGATGGGCCTCTTGACCGCCGGCGCGGCCGTTCCCGCCTACACACCGGGACAAAGCCTCCCCGGAGCCCTGACCATCGTGCTGGGATCGCTTTTGATGGCTTACATTCCGCTGACGCACATGTCGCACATGTTCATGAAATATTTTCTGTACCACCGGGTCAAGTGGGACGACGAACCCAACCGGCCCGGTTCGCCGCTGGAATCGGCCCTGAAAAAGAATCTCGAATTCCGGCCGACCTGGAAGGCCGGGCATATTGACGCGGACGGGAAGAAGACCTGGCGGGACATCGCCGCCTCGGCGCCTAAGGAGATGAAATGAAAACCCTGTTGAAACCATCGGAAATTTCCAGGGCTTCCGGCCGGCTGTGCCGGATCGGGCCGGGCGAGCTTGCGCCGCTGCCCCCGCCATACGAGGATTTCAACGCAACCGTCCCGAAGCCGCTCAACGAAGAAAAAATCAAAAACATTGAAGCCTCGCTCGACGGCACGCTGGCCATCGGCATTCCCAAACCCGCATCCAAAGAGGAAGAGGAGGAGCTGATCCGCCGGTTTCTCTCCGGCCTGCAGAAACTGTTTGAAAAGGAAAACAACTGGACTTTTCTGCAGCCGCTTTTGCTGTCCATGGAGCATTGCGCCCGCTGCCAGACCTGTTCGGACGCCTGTCCCGTTTTTGAAATGAGCGGGCGGCAGGAAATTTACCGGCCGATTTTCCGTTCGGAAGTTCTGCGGCGGATCTACAAAAAATATCTCAGGCCGGGCGGAAAAATGAAAGCAAAATGGACCGGAGATATCGATTTGAAATGGACGGCCATTGCGCGCCTGGCAGAGCTGTCCTACCGTTGCTCTCTGTGCCGCCGCTGCGCCTCCGTCTGCCCCATCGGCGTTGATAACGGGCTCATTGCGCACGAGATCCGCAAGCTCTTTTCTCAGGAGATGGGCATCGCGCCCAAAGAGCTTCACGAGAAGGGGACCGTTCTGCATCTGCGGGCCGGATCTTCGACGGGCATGAATTCGCTGGCGGCAAAAGACAGCGTCGAATTCATTCAGGAAGAAATGGAAGAGATCACCGGCTATCCGGTCGAAATCCCCTGGGACAGGGAAGGCGCGGATATCCTGCTGATTCACAACGCGGGCGAGATGCTGGCCTGGCCTGAAAACGTCGGGGCGTTTGCGATCCTCTTCCAGGCAGCGGGTTTGTCCTGGACGCTGTCGTCCGAAACAACCGGTTACGACGCCGTCAACTACGGCCTGTGGTACAACGATGTGCAGTTGTCGCGCGTCGCTACGAGGCACGCGGATATCGCGCGCCGGCTGAAAGTCAAAAAGATCGTCCTGGGCGAATGCGGCCATGCGCATAAAGCGCTGACGGTCATTGCCGACCGGCTGCTGACCGGGGATTCGAACATTCCACGGGAATCCGCGCTGGTGACGCTGGAGGATATCGTGATGAGCGGAAAGCTGTCGTTCGATCCGCAAAAGAACGATTTTCCCGTCACGCTGCATGATCCCTGCAACGTTGTCCGGTCGATGGGCATCGTGGAGCCGCAAAGAAGAATTCTGAGAAAAATCGCTCCGCGCTTCCGGGAAATGACGCCGCACGGCGTGGATAACTACTGCTGCGGGGGCGGATCCGGCTTCGCCATCATGTCGGGATACAATTTTGCCGAGTGGCGCAACCTGATCAGTTCCCGAAAGAAGTTTCTGCAGATCCTTCAGGCGTTTGAAAACGAACCGCCTCAGACGCCCAGGTATGTCTGCGCCCCCTGCTCCAATTGCAAGGGCGCCATTCGGGACATCATCGGCTACTACAAAGCGGAGGAGCGCAGCCGCCTGTATTACGGCGGGCTGGTGGAGCTGATCGTCAACGCGCTTACCGGCATGAAAAAACCGATCATTCAGTTCGGCGAAGAACCATCATGGAAATGAAAACAGGCGCATAAAATGAAACAAAACATGAACATATTGCTATCCTTCATCGCGATTCTGGCGATCGCCCTGGCGGCCTCGGCCGCTCGGGAAAGCCAAATCGCGGGCGATGTTCTGACCGGGATTGCGCCGTATCTCGTGCTTTTGGTTTTCCTGCTTGGTTTTGTTTACCGCGTTATCCGCTGGGCGAAAGCTCCCGTTCCCTTTCGCATTCCCACGACCTGCGGCCAGGAAAAAAGCCTGCCCTGGATCAAAAACAATCCGGTGGAAAATCCCGAGGGGCCGCTGGGCGCGATCGGCCGGATAGCCGCAGAAATCTTTTTGTTTCGTTCTTTGTTCAGAAATTCGCAAACGGAAATCGTGGACGGGCGGCCGGTTTACGGCAGCGCCAAATGGTTGTGGTGGTTTGGCCTGCTGTTTCATTGGTCGCTGCTGGTGATCGCACTCCGGCACCTGCGCTTTTTCACCGAACCGGTTCTTCCCGCCGTGACGAGTCTTTCCGCGCTGGACGGTTTTTTGGAAATCGGCGTTCCCGCGCTTTATTTGAGCGACGCGACGCTGCTTGCGGGACTGGCGTTTCTCTTTCTGCGGCGGGTGGTCCTACCACGGGTGCGCTACATTTCCCTGTTTGCAGATTATTTCGCGCTGCTTTTGATTGCGGCCGTTGCGGCAACCGGCCTTTTGATGCGCCACTTCTTCCCGGTCGACCTCAACGAAATGAAAACCATGGCCATGGGCTGGGTCACGTTTGCGCCGGTTGCGCTCAAAGACGGAAGCGTCATCCTTTACATGCACCTTTGTTTCGTCTTTATCCTGATTGCCTGGCTGCCTTTCAGCAAACTGATGCATCTTGGCGGCATTTTTATGAGCCCGACGCGCAACATGATCAACAACAATCGCAGCCTGCGTCATATCAATCCCTGGAACACCCCTGTGAAGGTACACACCTATAAAGAATATGAAGATGAGTTCCGGGATAAAATGAAAGCGGCCGGTCTGCCGGTGGAGAAGGAGTAGCCATGTCACTCGCGAAAATTCCCAAACCGGATGAGCTGATGCAGATCAAATACGCGCCGCCGCAAACCGCATGGATGAGGACGCCCGTGGATTTCCGTCCCGGAACCTGGAGCTACAGCGCCGCCGCGAAAAACCTGGCGGCTCTGGACATGCCCAATCCGCGGGCCTGGCAGCCTTCCGACTCCGATTGGAAGCTTCCGGAAAACTGGCGACAGATCATTCTTGACGGCATGAAAGAGCGGCTCGAAAAATACCGTTCCTTCCGCCTGTTCATGGACATCTGCGTGCGCTGCGGCGCCTGCGCGGACAAGTGCCACTTCTACATCGGCTCCGGTGATCCGAAAAACATGCCGGTTCTGCGGGCCGAGCTGATCCGCTCGGTTTACCGCCGCTACTTCACAAAGGCGGGGATGTGCTTTGGGACGCTCGCGGGCGCGCGCGATCTGACCGTCGATGTTCTCAAGGAATGGTTTTACTACTTCTACCAGTGCACGGAGTGCCGCCGCTGCTCGGTGTTCTGCCCCTACGGCATCGACCAGGCGGAAATCACCATGATCGGCCGCGAACTGCTCAACCTGATCGGCTGCAACATCAACTGGGTGCTGGAGCCGGCGGCCAACTGTTTCCGCACCGGGAACCACCTGGGCATTCAACCGGGCGGCATCAAGGACATGCTGGAATTTCTGGCGGACGACATCGAAGACCGGACCGGCGTTCGCGTGGATGTTCCGATCAACAAGAAGGGGGCCGACATTTTGTTTGTCACACCGTCGGCCGACTACTTCGCCGATCCCGGCACCTACACCTGCATGGGCTACATGATGCTCTTTCACGAGATCGGCCTCAATTACACCTTCAGCACGTATGCCTCGGAAGGCGGCAACTTCGGCCTTTTCACCTCCCACGAAATGATCAAACGCCTTAATGCCAAAATTTACGCGGAAGCGAAGCGTCTGGGCGTCAAATGGATTCTGGGCGGCGAATGCGGCCACATGTGGCGGGTGATCCACCAGTACATGGATACCATGAACGGCCCGGCCGACTTTCTCGAGGAACCCGTATCTCCGATTACCGGCACACGCTTTGAAAACGCGCGAGCGACCAAAATGGTGCATATCGCCGAGTTCACTGCGGACCTGATCAAAAACGGCAAACTGAAGCTCGCTCCGTCGCGCAACGACCACATCCGGCTGACGTTTCATGATTCCTGCAACCCCGCCCGGGCCATGGGACTCTTTGAAGAGCCGCGCTACATTATTAAAAATGCCTGCAACCATTTTTATGAAATGGCCGAGGACACAATCCGGGAAAAGACCTTCTGCTGCGGCGCGGGCGCGGGGCTGGGCAACGACGAAAATCTGGAGATGCGGATGCGCGGCGGGATGCCGCGGGCCATGGCCGTCCGGGACGTCGTGCAAAAGAACGGCGTGAACCGCCTGGGATGCATCTGTGCCATCGACCGGGCGACGCTGACGACGCTGATGGATTACTGGGTGCCGGGCGTGGCCGTCATGGGCGTTCACGAACTGCTGGGAAACGCCCTGGTGATGAAAGGCGAAAAGGAAAGAGCCACCGATTTAAGAGGCGAGGAGATTGGTGGATAGTGAATGGCACCCCTCGACAAGCTCGGGGTGACATCTTTAGCTTGTCATGGTGAGCTTGTCGAACCATGGGTAATGGGTAATAGGCAAGGGGCTATGGGCAATCGGGAATAAGGCGGCAAATCTGTAGAGAACGGCTTGTGACCTCGTGCCACCTCGCGTGACCTTTAGGTCATTAGGTGATCAGGTTATCGCGACCGTTCCCTACAGGGCGGATGTGAAGAAAATGATTAAAAACAAATGGGGCTTAATTTTGCTGGGACTGGTAATTTCTCTGGTTCTGGTCACGTTTCCCTTCTGGTACGGCAAGGGAAAGACGGCCCCGCCCGTGCTCGATCTGGAGACGCCCGAGATCGCCGCTCTGGCCCAAAAGAAATGCGTCGAGGATGCCGTCTTCATGCGCGCCAACCACATGAAGCTTTTGGACGTCTGGCGCGATGAAGCCGTTCGAGAGGGAAAGCGCGTGTACAAAGCAAAAGACGGCCGAACGTTCGAAAAGAGCCTCACCGGAACCTGCATCCAATGTCACAGCAACAAAGAGCATTTCTGCGACCGCTGCCACAATTACGTGGGCGCGGCTCCCTCCTGCTTTGACTGCCATATCGTTCCCGCGGAGGTAAAAAAATGACGCCGAGCCGCAGAGACTTTCTGAAAATCGCGGGAGCGTCCGCTCTGACAATGATGACGCCCACGATTTTTCTGCCGGCCTGGGCGAAAGACGGCATCGTGATTCCTCCGGGGCAGGGTCTTGTACCTAAAAAAGCGCTTGCGGCCGGACGCTGGGCCATGGCGGTGGATCTGACGAAATGCACGGCGGACTGCACCGACTGTATCGCCGCCTGTCACGCGATTCACAATGTTCCGAATTTCGGTAATTCCAAGGACGAAATCAAATGGATCTGGAAAGAGTCTTTTGCCTCGGTCTTTCCCGGCGAACATCACGCCTATTCCGGCGAGAAACTGCAAAAGCTCCGTCCACCCGTCTTGTGCAACCACTGCGAAAATCCGCCCTGTGTCCGTGTGTGCCCAACCCGGGCCACATTCCGGCGGTCCGACGGGATCGTGATGATGGACTACCACCGCTGCATCGGCTGCCGGCTGTGCATGGCCGCCTGTCCCTACGGCGCTAGGAGCATGAACTACCGTGAATCCCGGCCGTTTATCGCGAAGATCCATCCGGACTTTCCGACGCGCGCCAAAGGCGTCGTGGAAAAGTGCAACTTCTGTGAGGAGCGGCTCGCCAAAGGGACGCTGCCCGTCTGCGTGGAGGCATGCCGGCAAAAAGCGCTTACCTTTGGCGACGCGGAAGATCCCCGATCGGAAATCCGGCGTCTTTTGAAGACGCGTTTCAGCCTGCAAAGGCGTGTGCACCTGGGCACCGGCCCGCGGATTTACTATTTGTTATGAGGACGCTATGCTGGAAAAAGCTTTACACGGCAGCCTAAGGTACTGGGTCTGGATCGCCTGTCTGATCCTTGTCGCCTGCGCCGGATTTTTCTTCTACCTGCAACAGCTCGATTACGGCCTGGGCATCACGGGGATGAGCCGGGACGTTTCCTGGGGGCTCTATATCGCCCAGTTTACCTTCCTGGTGGGCGTTGCCGCCTCGGCGGTCATGCTGGTGCTGCCCTACTATCTGCATGACTACAAGGCGTTCGGCAAAATCACCGTCCTGGGCGAGTTGCTCGCCGTTGCCGCCGTCGTCATGTGCATTCTTTTCGTTTTCGTCGATCTGGGCCGGCCCGCCCGCGTGATGAACGTGCTTTTACACCCGCAGCCCGCGTCCATTCTCTTCTGGGACATGGTCGTCCTTTCCGGCTACCTGCTTATCAACCTCGTGACCGGCTGGGTCATTTTGTCCTGCACGAAAAAAGAAATTCCGCCGCCCGGCTGGGTCAAACCGGTCATCTACCTGTCTATTCCCTGGGCGATCAGCATTCATACCGTCACCGCTTTCATTTACGCCGGTCTGCCCGGCCGGAGCTTCTGGCTGACCGCGATCATGGCGCCCCGCTTTCTGGCGTCCGCTTTTGCCTCCGGACCTGCGCTTCTCATCCTGGTCTGCCTGATTCTTCGGCGTTGGGGGGGCTTCGACGCGGGAGAAAAAGCGATTCAGGCGCTGGCGAAGATCGTCGCCTACGCGCTGGCCGTGAGCATCTTCTTTGTCGGCGTGGAACTATTTACAGTGTTTTACAGTCAGATTCCGGAGCATATGCATCATTTTCAGTACCTCTTCGCGGGGCTGTACGGCCACACCAATCTTTCCGGTTGGATGTTAGCTTCCGTGATTCTGGCGTTCGGCGCTCTCGTTTTGCTGATCATTCCTTCCGTCCGCGGCAGGGAAGGCTGGCTGGCCCTGGCCTGCATCGCCGTTTTTGTTTCGCTCTGGATCGAGAAGGGTCTGGGCCTGGTCATCACCGGCTTTATTCCGTCTCCGCTGGGAGCGATCACCGAATATCACCCGACGGGGCCGGAGATCACGATCACTCTGGGCGTTTGGGCGGCGGGATTTCTTCTTCTCACGGTCTTTTACAAAATTTTTGTCAGTGTGCGCGGCGGCACGGATGGCGCCCCCTGTAACCCGGCGGTTGACAAAATGATCCAATCAACCGCCTCGCAGCAAGCTACGGAGAATTAACTCTCGTCCCGCCAAAGCGGGATTAAAAAATGAAAATTTCGGCAGGAGTCAAAATAGAATACTTTGGAGGTTAACAAAATGAAAAAAGTTAAAATGACACCCAGCGAGGCAATTGTCGAAACCCTGCTGGCCG
>CAZVGQ010000016.1:0-16423 GCA_964626775.1 uncultured Smithella sp.
TCGATATCGTTTGGGGATGCGGGCAAAATGTGCTATAAAGCCCGCGCAAAACCCGCGGCGCCTGGCATCACAATGTCCCGTGATTTTTGTTCGGGCGATAAACCGGGGGCGCGCTTTGAAAACGACAGGAGAACCTTGCAAATGCTGAAATATAAAGAATACGATTTGTCCTGCGGTCTGTTGATTTTTTTCATCATGATGGTTTGCTTCGGCCTCTGGCCTGCGGACAGGGCTGAAGCGCAGCTTCAGGAAGCCAATGTCCTGTTTCCGAATCCCCATGCCGTTTCATCGCAGGCGGCGCAGGCGGTTCTTCCCGCAAATCCGGCCGTCCGGGAAGACCAGAACGCGGCGGAGGAAGACACGGCGAACGTGGAAGAAGAGCAGGATCTGATGGAAAACGTCCTGGACATTCTGGAAGTGGCCGACAACTACTGGAAGAGCGGCGATATCGAAAACACCCTCAATGAGCTCGATAAAGCCTACGCGCTGCTTCTGGACACGGACGGCGATGTGGAAATTGCAAGGCAGAAAGATGATCTGCGCCTCCTGATTTCCCAGCGGATTATGGCGGTTTACTCCTCCAGAAAGGGCCCCACCAACGGCAAGGCCAGTGAGATTCAACTGATCATGAACCCGGATGTGGAAAAGGAAATCCGCTCCTTCCAGGGCCCCGAAAGGGAATTCTTTACCTCCTCTTACATGCGCTCCGGTCTATACAAGGAACTCATCGTAACCGAACTGAAAAAAGCGGGCATCCCCGAGGAGCTCTTCTGGCTTCCGCTGGTGGAAAGCGGATTCAAGGTCAGCGCGTATTCGTCCGCGAGGGCCCTGGGGCTGTGGCAGTTTATTCCGTCCACAGGCTACAAATTCGGGTTGACGCGGGACGAATGGGTGGATGAACGCATGGACGTCCTGAAATCCACACGGGCGGCCATTGCCTATTTAAAGGAACTCCACGCAATGTTCGGCGACTGGCTCACCGTGCTGGCCGCTTACAACTGCGGCGAAGGCAGAGTCCTGCGCGTCATCTCCAGCCAGCACATCAATTACTTCGACCGCTTCTGGGATCTGTATTCCCGGCTGCCCCATGAGACGGCCCGCTACGTTCCCCGTTTTCTCGCAACGCTGCATATCGTCAGAAATCCGGCGAAATACGGCTTTGAACTGCAGACCACGATGGACACGCTGATGAACTATGAAACGGTCAAGGTCGGCAAGATGATGAAACTTTCCGATGTCTCTTCCAAAATGGAAGTGTCCGAGGATTATATCAATGTGCTCAACGCGGAGCTGCGGTACAAAATCACGCCGGACAGGGAATATGATTTTAAGGTTCCCGAGGGAAGTCTTCAGAAATTTCAACTGGTGTACGGCGATATTCCGGTCGCCGAGAAGCCCCGCATCAGCTACGCGGACAGAAGCAAAAGCGCAGGCTCCAGCCGCTACATCCGGCATCGTGTTCGCCCCGGCGAGACCGTGGATTCCATTGCCAAACGCTACAGGGTATCCAGACAGTCGATTTACAGCTGCAACCGGATCAACCGAAACAAGCGGTTAAGCCAGCAGATGCGATACGTCAGGATACCGATTGATTCCGTGGAAACGGCGGCGGCCAAACAAAAAACAACCGGCGGGAAAAACACTTCCACGGCCGGTTCAACGAAGACGTACAAAGTCAAGAAAGGCGACACGCTGTTTGGCATTGCCACGCGTTTTAACGTCTCCGTCGCCAAACTCAAACAGGCGAATCGTTTAACGACGAATGAGATCAAATTCGGAACGACGCTGAAAATTCCCACGCAGGGATAACGTCAGCCGAACCGGGCGTCGAAGGTCGTCAGAGCCAGGAAAAGCTCTTTTTCTCTTTTCTTCATTTTCAGGGCGTTGGCCCGGGATGTCCCGACGTGCTCGTAGCCGGTCAGATGCAGCAGGCCGTGAATGATCAGGAAGAGAAGCTCCTCCTCCAGTGTAAAACCGCCTGGCTTTGCGTCGCGCAGGGCCGTATCCACGGAAATCACGATATCTCCCAGCAGGCCGGGATTCACGCCGCCGCACTCGCCTTCCTCAAGTGAAAAAGAAAGCACATTGGTCGGTTTGTCCAGGCGCAGATACCGCCGGTTGAGAAGGCGAATGGCCTCGTCATCCACAAATGTGATGCTGATTTCTTTCTCCGCGCAGTCGATCAAACGCAAAAGCCGAATGACTTTGCCGCGGAGCCGTCGGCTATCGATTTTCGTCCGCTTCTGCCGGTTTGCGATTCGAATTTTCATACGCTTCTCTTTTTCCGTTCGTCTCCTTCGGCTTCGGGGGCGCTTCCGGATATTCAACGCGATGATGGAAAATGCCGGTTAGAATCCGCGTGAAGGTTTCCGCGATGGTATTCAGGTTTCTGAGCGTCAGCTCGGACTCATCCAGCTGACCGTCCGTGTAAATGCGGGCGATTCTTTCCCGGACCAGAGACCGGATTCGGGCCGGCGTCGGGTTGGTCAGCGTGCGCGAGGAAGCTTCAATCACATCGCCCAGCATGACGAGCCCCGCTTCTTTGGTCTGCGGCTTGGGACCGGGATAGCGAAAGTCGCTTTCCGTCAGGGAGCGGATGGATTCATCCTTGTTTTTTTTGGCTTTGTCGAAGAAATAGCTGATCAGGCTGGTGCCGTGATGCTCCCGAATGATGTTGATGATCGGCTGCCCCAGCTTGGCCTGCATGGCCAGTTCGCAGCCTTCCTTGACGTGGGAAATGATGACGAGGGCGCTCATTTTCGGAGAAAGCTTGTCGTGTCGATTGTCATAGCCGGTCTGATTTTCGATGTAATATTGCGGCTTGGCCAGCTTGCCGATGTCGTGGTAGTAGGCGCTGACCTTGGCCAGAAGCGCGTTGGCGCCGATGGCTTCGGCCGCCGATTCCACCAGGGAGGCGACGATAATGCTGTGATGGTAGGTGCCGGGCGCTTCAATAATCATTTTCTGAAAAAGCGGCTGATTGAGATTGGCCAGCTCCAGAAGCTTAATGTACGTGATAAAGCCGAAGAGGCTTTCAAAAACGGGGGTCAAACCGGCCACCAGGATTCCGGTGATGATGCCGCCGAAAAGGCCCATGGCCAGACGCAGAAGCAAATCGTCGAGCAGACGGCCGGTCAACAGATTCAGGCTGAGGATGGCGGCAATGTTGACGACGCCCAGGAAGACGCCGACTTTTAAGAACGTCGAGCGCTGGCGGCTGTTGACGACATGATAGGAGGCGGCCACGGATCCCAGAAACGAGAAAAGCGGGAAAAGAATTTTTTCCTCAAAAAGCAGGCTGATCAGAAACGAGGACAGAACGCTCATGATCATGGCCACGTTCCGGTTCACCAGCACGGCGATAATCATGGCGCCCATGGCGAAGGGAATGGCGAAATAGCACGCGTCCACCGGAAGGGAAGGGAAAGCCCGGTTGACGGCCACCGAAATAAAAATGCCCGCTTTTACAAAAAAGATCTGCAGCAACGCGACAATCGCGAAAACCAGAAAGTCCACATTGGAGCGGGGCGACGCTTTCAGCCAGTTCCGGGTGCGCCAGAAATACAAAAGCAGCGTCAGAAAGAGCACGATGCAGAAAATGCCCGCAATGACCGCCAGACCGGAGATGTTGTTGTCCGCGGCGGTTTTGTGAAAGGCTTCCAGCTTGGCCAGTTCCAGATAACCGATTTTGTCCCCTTCGCGGACGATCATCTCGTTTTTCTGCACCTGGAAGTAAACCGGTTTGACGCTTTCTTTTGCCGCGGCTAGTTTTTGGGCCGTCGCTTCCGGATTGTGCGTAAGATTGGGGACGATCATTTTCTTCAGGAATAGAAATGAAACGCGTCTGGCCTCCGGCTGATCGTTTCGCACGGAAGCGTTGATTTTTCTCGAAAGCGCCGGGCCGATGTCTTTCATCTGCAGGATGGACGACAACTCTTTGGTGTTTTCTTCCTCCCGGGTCAGCGTGTTGACGATGGTAATGCCTTTTTCGCGTTCTTGATTCCGGAAAGGGCTCGCCGTGACGAACGTGTTGTCGTAAAAGGAAAAAATAATCCGGGAGAATCTCTGCAGCAGCTCATCGGAAAAAGCATGTGCGTTCAGATAGGCGTACTCCTCCTGTGACAGCGTGACGCCCAGGGACTGATCCAGAAAAGCCTTACCCGGCGGTTTTTCGTTCTGTCCGGCCGCCAGTGCAAAGGACTGCTTGATTTTCGCCCTGAGCGTAATGGCGGTTTCCGGATCATAATCATAGACCGGACGAACGGCGGTCACGGCTTCGATTTGCTTTAGTCTTGTGGATTGGACGTCCTCCACGAGGAAGTCGCGGTCGGCCTTTATGTTCTCCTGAACAATCATGCCGTGGCGGTAAACCGGCTTGGACAAATGGAATTGCGGCGCGAGAAGCGCCGTCAGACCCGCGCTCAAAAGGATGGCGATCGCCCAGCGCTGAAAGATGACATTGTTCAGAAAGGCAAGGGAGAGCGGATGCTTTTCCTTCCATTTCCGAAAAACGGACAATATTTTTTCCGATGTCGAATCTAAAAAATTGCTCATGGCCACGCTTAATTTCTTCCGGTTTTCTTTCCGTTTTCCCAGGCCGCGTAAGCGGAGATCACGTCCGCCACCAGGGGATGGCGGACCACGTCCACCTGCGAAAAATGAACGATGCGGACGGCCTGTATCTTGCTCAGCACCGCCGCGGCCTCCACCAGGCCGGAGGATCTTTCCATCGGCAGATCGATCTGGGTGATGTCGCCGGTGACGACCGCTTTGGAATGGAACCCCAGACGCGTCAGGAACATTTTCATCTGTTCCGACGTGGTGTTCTGGGCTTCATCCAGAATGATGAAAGAATCGTTCAGCGTCCGGCCGCGCATGAACGCGAGCGGCGCGACCTCGATGAGTCCCTTGGCAATCAGGGCGCCGGCTTTCTCCATGTCCACCATGTCGTAAAGCGCGTCATACAAAGGGCGGAGGTAGGGGTTGACTTTTTCCGCCAGATCACCCGGCAAAAAACCCAGCCGTTCTCCCGCTTCCACGGCGGGCCGGGTCAGTATGATCCGCTGAACCTTTTTTTCCAGAAGACAGGAAACGGCCATCGCCATGGCCAGATACGTTTTTCCCGTGCCGGCCGGACCGATGGCCAGCACCATGTCGGCGTTTCTCATGGCGTCAATGTAGTGGCGCTGGGCGATGCTTTTCGGAGCAATGACCCTCTTTTTGGAAGAGATGAAAACCGTATCCAGAAAAATACGGGACAGGTCAAAATGGATGTCTTCCGAGAGAATGCGGTGCGCATAATCAAAATCCGAGAGGTGGACGTGCCACCCTTTTTGCATCATTTCATAGAGTTGCCGAATGACGCCCGAAGCGATTACGACGGCCGCGTCCTCGCCGGTGATAGACAATGAATTCCCCCAGGGCTTAATTTTGACGGGTTCAAGCTTTTCGAGGAGTTTCAGGTGTTTATCGTGTTCGCCGCAAAGATTTTTGAGCAGATTGGAATCCGCGAAGGAAATCTTTTCCGCTCGTACATTTTTCGTTGATTTAATCAAAAAAATCCGCCTTTAAAAGGTTGATCTCCGCCATTGCCAAAACCGCCGTATCCGGGGGCTTTGTCAATGGCAATGGCCTTTTGCGCGAGGCAGATTTCTACCATTAAGATACCGCTATTGCAATACAATTTACGCCTGCAAAAACAGGTGGGCAAAGACCCTGGCGTTGCCGGTCATGTTGCTCACCGGGCAGTTTTCGTCGGGCTGATGGGCTTTCATATTGGTTTTTGACCAGACCGCCACCGGAAGACCCTGCTTCCTCAGATACGCGGCGACGGTTCCCGCCCCGACGCCTCCGGCGAAGGCCCGGACGCGATACACCCGGTCAACGGCGCTCTGCAGGGCTTGAACAACCGGGGCATCGGCGGGCGTTGAAGTCGCTGAATCAACACGCTGGTGAATGGAGATCTCAATCTTCACACGACATTGCGCTTCAATGCTTTCGGTGATTTTTTCAATTTCGAAAAGAACGTCGTCTATTTTGTAGCAGGGCAGGATTCGGCAATCCATGTAGAACACGTCTTCTCCCGGAATCGTGTTGATGTTGCCCACGTTGGCTTCTTTTTTGGTCGGCTCGAAGGTGCTGACGGGAGGATCAAAAAGCGGATCCGTGGCATCGAAGATTTCGCGCAGGCTTGCCAGTTCAATGACGAGACGGGAGGCGGCGGAGAAAGCGTTGATCCCCAGCTGTGGTTTGCTGCCGTGGCACTGCTTTCCGGTGGTCCTGAAACCAAGCCAGAGGATGCCTTTTTCGGCGACTTCAATCAGGGACCCTTCGGAATTTCCCGAATCGGGCGCCACAATCCAGTCCCCGGGACCGAAAATCTCTTCCGGCAGGCCGAGAATATGCTGCACGCCTTTTTCGCTGGACGTTTCCTCGTCGGATACAAACAGCAGGTTGACCGTGGAAGAGGGCGCGATGCCTTCCTCCAGAAGCGCCCTCGCGGCAAAAACGGAAGCCACCATATCCTGCTGATTGTCTTCCGTGCCCCGGCCGTAAACGCAATCGTCTTTTACATAGGCATGGTAGGGATCGGCGCTCCAGAGTCCCGGCTCGCCCGGAGGGACAATGTCCAGATGCGTAATGATCCAGATGCGGCGGGAGTCATCCTTTCCCGGAAGGGAAACCAGAAAGTTCGGGCGCAGACCGCCCGAAACCGCGGGGTCCGGGGCGTCAAACTGACGGAAAATCGTAAACCCCATTTCCATCAGGCGCTTTTTCAGCGCCAGGGCTTTCGGCATTTCGCCATCGCCGCCGTTTGCCGGACCGACGGCCGGAACGGCCGTCAGCGCTTTTTGCAGGTCGATCATGTCCTCGCGCCAGGCGTCGATTCTGCGGGATACTTTTTCAAAAAGAACTTCGTCGATCATCATCAAACCTCGAATCAGGGCTGGGGAACAATCTGCTGCGGCGTCGGCCAGTTTTCCGGCCATGCGCCGAACCGGTCCACGTCGCCGACGATCAGCGTCAACCTTCCTTTTTCATTGAGCAAGGCCGTGGCGACGCGGCGGACATCTTCGGGCGTGACCGCTTCGATTTTTTCACGGTAGGTCGCCAGGAAATCGGCGGGCAGTTTCTCGTATTCGACCGTCATTTGCTGGGAGGCAATTTGTCCGGGTTGTTCAAAGGAGAAAATGAAGCTGTTGATGATCGATCGCTTTGCCCAGTCCAGTTCTGACCGGGTGAAAGAATCGGCCGCGGCATCCCGCAGAATGGCGTCGACGAGCGAAATCGCCCGAAAGGTCGAAGAGGTTTTCGTAAAAGCGTAGGTTCCGAAAACCCCGTAGTTGGACCGCGCGCGGTAGAAGCTGCCGGCGCTGTAGGCCAGGCCTTCCTCATTGCGGACGGCGCTGAAAATCCTGGAGGAAAAGCCGCCGCTGCCGATGAGGAAATCCAGAACCTCGAAAGCGTAAAAATCCGGGTGGTTCTTGCTGATCGTCAGTTCTCCGCTGACCACCGTGGATTGCGGGATCGGCTTGCGGATCATGAAAAAGCCCCGGCCTCCCTGTCGGGGCGAGGCCGGAATGTCGTGAACGAGGCGGGGGACCGCAGATCCGCCGAAGGCTTGTTCGATTTTCTTTACGGCTTCTTCACGGGAGATGTCACCGGACACCGCCAGCATCATATTGGCCGGCGAAAAGTATTTCCGGTGAAAGGCCTTCAGATCGCCGCGCGAAAGTTTATCCAGTGAGGCGAAAGTCGCGTAGCGGCCCCGCGGGTCGCCGGGGTAGAGAAGCCGGTTGAACTCGCGGAAGGCCAGTTTTTGCGGGTTGTCCGCTATTCTTCTCAACTCTTCCTTTTTTAACGCCAGCGCTTCCTGAATTTTCTTTTCTTCAAAGGCCGGCTCCAGAAGCATTTGGGAGAGAAGGTTGAGGCATTCATCCAAATCGCTTTTCAAAAAGGAAAAATGCACCGAGGCGGAATCAAGCGACATGGAAAAGGACGGAGAGGCGGCCAGAAAATCCAGTTTCCGGTCCATTTCGCCGCTGCTGATTTTTGTCGTTCCTCCCGTCCGCAGAAGAGCGGCGGTAAGCTCCGCCAGACCTTCCTTGCCCTCGGGGTCGTAGAGCGAGCCGGTCCGCACCAACACGGTCAGGGAAACCAGAGGCAATTCGTCGTCTTTCAGGTAGAACAAAACCATGCCGTCTTTCAGCGCGATCCGCTGGGCCTGCGGCATGCGGAATTCCAGCGCGGGATAGGTGATTCGGTCCGGAGGAATCCAGGGAGGCTCCGCAAAACCCGCCTCCGGGTTCAGGAAGAGAATCATCATGAGCAGCCATACGGCGGCCGGGAAAAAGGCTTTTCTACCGTTCATCCGTTTCACCGCCTTTCCCCAGGTCGGTTTTCCGGTTTAAGAAAGCGATGGTGCGATTTTCCGCCGTAAGATACCGGATGGCCGCCGCCTGAATATCACCGGCCGTCACCTTTTGAATTTCGGGCAGATAGTCGGAAAAGTACCGGTAATCCCCCAGAAGCAGTTCGTAATAAGAAAGAATGGATGCCAGTTCGGAATTGGAATCCAGGCTTTTGATGTAGTCCATTTTCAGCTGGTTTTTCGCCCGGGTCAGCTCCTCTTCCGTTACGGATTGGGTTTTGACGGCCTCGATCTCCTCAAGAATGGCCGCCTGAAGTTCTTCGTTGGTGTGGGGGTGTCGCGGCCGCGCAAAAATCGTGAAGAGATTGGGGTATCTCGCGGCCGGTATACCGTTCGTCACGCTTATGCTCTGGGCAATCTGCCTCGTGATCACCAGCCGGTCATAAAGACGGCTGGTTCTGCCCTTGCTTAGAATCGTCTCCAGGACATCGAATACATAATCCTCGCGGGCGGGCGGCGCGGGCTTGTGGTAGCCGATGATCATGGACGGGCTGGCGTCAAACCAGACCTGGGCTTTGCGCTCCGCTCTTTGCTCCGGTTCGGCCGGAATCCGGGCGGAAGGGGCGCCGGCATCGGGGATCTTTCCGAAATAGCGGCGAATCAGTTCCATCGTCTTTGGGGGGTCGATGTCCCCGACAACGGCAATGACGATCCGCCGCGGCGACAGGTATTTCCGATGAATGGCGTGAATCGCTTCCGGACTCATGAACGTCACGTCATTGAGCAATCCGATAATGGGGATTCCGTAGGGATGAGTCGTGTAGGCCCGTTCCATAAAGGCTTCATAGAGTTTGCCGTCGGGGCTGGCCTCCAGGCGCTGCCTTCTTTCCTCCAGAATGACGTCCCGCTCCGTGTAAAACTGACGGAAGACGGGATGCAGAAGGCGGTCGGATTCAATGCGCGCCCAGAGCTCGATCTTGTTGGCGGGAAGGTTGATGTAGTAAGTGGTCATGTCCTGACCCGTCGCCGCATTCATGCCGGATGCGCCGTTTTCCGTGTAGAGGCGGTCAATTTCGTTGGGGATGTAATACCGGAGGTGCTCGTTTTGCAGCTTTTTGAGTCGCGCCTCCAGGCGGCGGATCTTTTGGGTATCGGCCGAATCCTGCTTTTTTCGCTCCCGGTCCAGTTGTTCACCGATTTTTTCAATGCGCAAAAGCAGCTTCTTTTCCGCCGGGTAGTTTTTCGCGCCGATGGTCGTCGTTCCCTTGAACATCATGTGCTCCAGGAAATGGGCCGCGCCGCTCTGCCCCGGGGCTTCATCGACGGCGCCCACCCGGTAGCGGATGTAGAGGGAAACGGTCGGGCTGAATTTGCGCTCCATCATCAGGACGGTCAGGCCGTTTTGCAGTTTGGCCTTCACGATTTTTTTCTCCAGGTCCGCCGCCTGAGCAGGCAGCGCCTGGCACGAGAGCAACAGCAGCCCGAGGGCTATCCAGATGTTATTCTTTGTCCGCATGATCCTCCTCAGGTGCCGGACTTCCCGGAAAAAACCGGAAAACCGCGTAGAGAATGCCGGCGATGCAAAACAAAATGATGAAAGAGGCCGCAAACAGCGTCATCACGAATTCCAGGGGATTGGCCATCTGAAAGGAGCTCTTCAGAAGAAGGACGCCGAACACCAGAAAAAATCCGGACAACAAAAAGATGACGATATTCTTTATTCGAACCAGAAGTTCCATCGAGCAAACCTGTTTCCTAGGGCAGCGCTTTGACGCGCTCTTTCATCCTGCGGTAAGCCTCATAACTGAAATCATTATTGCGGCAGCACAACAGCGTGTTGTTATGATATAGAGGTTCCCGCTGAATGTCAAACACGGAAGCGGCGACGGCCTGAGGCCACATTTTGGTTCCCGGAATCGGCGAGTACTCGGCCAGCACGGGCCTTGCGCCGCACCGGACGACAAAGTCAACGCTCTCGGACACCTCCCTTGCTTTCTGACCCGGCAGGCCGCACAAAAGGTAAACGCCGATGTCCCGCGTTTTGTATCCTGCTTCTTTCAAATGCGCTACCGCCCGGCGCAACTCATCGTTTCGCACCTTTCCGCCCGTTTTCTCCTGCGCCTCGAAATCGGCCGTTTCAAAGCCGAAGCGAATGGTTTTAAAACCGGACTCAAGAAGCAGGCGGCTGAGCGGCGCGTCGATTTCCCGGACATGAAGGCCGTTCGGGCAGTGAAACCGGCACCACAGACCGCGTCTTTTTACTTCGTGAAGGAGCGGAATAATCATGTTTTCGGGCTTCGCCAGAAGCGCGTCGTCGTAAAAACTGAAATCCCGAACGCCGAAATTCTTTTGCCAGTATTCGATCTCGTCCGCGACTTTTCCGGGATCACGCCGCAGATGCTGCTCATAAAATAAGTGGGAGGAACAGTAGCTGCAGCGATAAGGGCACCCCAGAGAGGTGATGAGCGGGACCTGGTCGATGCGCTCCGCGAGGTCGAAGGCGGGATAGGGCAGGGCGTCCAGATCGTTTTCGTCCGGCTCAAAGAGAATGTCCTCGCCGAAAACGCTCGAGAGCAGCTCCAGAATCTTTTTTTCACCGCGTCCGCAAATCACGTAATCTGCGCCGGATTCGGCCAGGGCGTGTTCATAACAGAGAGAGGCGTATTTGCCGCCCAGAACCACCGGAACCCCCGGCAGGACTTCCCGAATGATTTTCACGGCGTCAAAAACGCCCGGGTACCAGTAGGTCATCATGGAAGTAACCATGACCATGTCTGTGTCCGGAAAAAGACCAAGTTCCGCGCGAAAGACGTCCGGATCCGTTCCATAGCGGCAATAGCTCCTGGGAAACGCTTTAAGGGCGGGCGGCTTTTCAATGACCTGACGGAAGAAGCGTCCGTGGCCGTAAGCGTGGCGTCTGGGCGCCTTGCCGGTTTTATTCAGCATGGATGGCGAATAGGGATTCAGGCAATCGATATAGGAAACCCGGTGGCGGTTGGCCCGCAGCAGACCCCCCAGGGCTAAAAGACCCAAAGGTTTCATCCAGAAATCGTACGCCGCGAAATCATAAATCCAGGGATTGATCAGCAGAATATTTTTACTCATGGGGGAGTCTTTTAGCATACTCAAGCCGGGATTACAAAAGCGAACTCGCTTTGGACAAGCTCATAATATTTCACGGGAATATTTTATAACAGAAAGAGCTTGAACACTCGGGGAATTGTTGCTAACATGCGCGAACTTTAAATGGGATGCCTCATGCGTGCAGTTCTTCAGAGAGTCGAACGGGCCTGCGTCAGAATAAATTCTCAGCTATTTTCCGCCATGGATCAGGGGCTTTTGGTGTTTTTGGGCGTGGAAAAGGGCGACACGGAGAAAGACGCGGATTTTATTTTGGAAAAAACGGTTCATCTGCGCATTTTTGAGGATGAACAGGGGAAAATGAACCGATCGCTTGCCGATATCGCGGGAGAAATGCTGGTGGTATCCCAATTCACGCTGCTGGCCGATTGTGACAGGGGGCGAAGACCGTCGTTTGGCCGCGCGGAAGACCCGAAAAAAGCGAAAGAACTGTATGAATATTTTGTCCGTCAGGCTCATCAAAAGGTCGGGAAACTGGCCACCGGCGCCTTTCAGGAAATGATGCGGATTGAATTGACCAATCACGGACCGGTGACGATTCTGCTGGACAGCAGGAAAATGGCGTAGCAATGGATGAAAGCGACATCAAAATAGACAAGGAAGGGATCTGGTATTACCGCGGCGCGCACATGTTCCGCAAAGACATTTTGTGCGTTTTCTTTGAGCATCTGAAACAGGATGACCGGGGCAGGTATTTCGTCGAACTCAACCGGGAAATCTGCTATCTGGATGTCGAAGATACGGCCTTTGTCGTAACGGCGGTTTACAAGACGCAAAACCCCTGCGGTTCCGAAGAACTGGAAATCCTGCTGAACGACGACCGGAAGGAGAAACTGGCCGCGGACACCCTGGCCGTCGGCAAAGACAATGTCCTGTATTGCCGTGTGAAAAACGACCGGTTCCCCGCCCGCTTTACACGGAAAAGCTACTATCAACTGGCGGAATTTATTGAACCCGACGGCGCGGACAACGAATTCTGCGTCGTTTTGAACAGCCAAAAATATCCGATCGCACACGCATCCCTTAAACCATGACAACGGAGGAGACCATGTTAGATGATGTTGTGAAAGAATCCCTGACATTTGACGACCTGCTCCTGGTGCCCGCGGCTTCCAGTGTTTTGCCGCGGGACGTCGAAACGGCCACCTGGCTGACGCAGAGGATCCGGCTGAACATTCCCATCGTCTCGGCGGCCATGGATACGGTGACGGAATCCCGCACGGCCATCTGCATGGCTCAGGAAGGCGGCATCGGCATCATTCACCGCAACATGAGCATCGAACGCCAGGCCATCGAAGTGGACCGGGTGAAAAAATCCGAAAGCGGCATGGTGGTCGATCCGATTACCATCGAGCCGGAGAGGAAAGTCAGCGACGCGCTGGCCCTGATGCACCAGTATTCGATTTCCGGCGTGCCCGTCGTCAAAAATGAAAAACTGGTCGGCATTCTGACCAACCGCGATCTTCGTTTTGAAGAAAATCTGGAGCAGCCCGTATCCAACGTGATGACCAAAAAAAATCTCATCACCGTCAAGTCCAGCATTACGCTGGAAGAATCCAAAAAACTCCTCCACAAACACCGCATTGAAAAACTGCTGGTCGTGGACGATGAAAACCGTTTGAAAGGCCTGATCACCATCAAGGACATTGAAAAAATCCGCCGCTATCCCAACGCCTGCAAGGACTCGCTGGGAAGGCTGCGCGTAGGCGCGGCGGTGGGCATCATCGACCGGGAGCCGCGCATCGAGGCGCTTCTGGCGGCCGGCGTGGACGTGATTGCCATTGACACCTCCCACGGACATTCGGCGGGCGTGATTGACGCCATTCGGTCCACCAAGGCGAATTTCCCCAAATGTGAACTGATCGCGGGAAACATCGCGACGGCCGAAGGCGCCCGTGCGCTGATCGAGGCAGGCGTTGACGCGGTAAAAGTCGGCGTGGGCCCCGGCTCCATCTGCACCACCCGCATTGTCGCGGGTGTCGGCGTGGCGCAGATGTCCGCCATTCGCGACACGTACAAAGTCGCCTCCCAAAAAGGAATCCCCGTCGTTGCCGACGGCGGCATCAAGTATTCCGGAGACATCGTCAAGGCTCTGGGCTGCGGCGCGAACGCCGTCATGATCGGCGGGCTGTTTGCCGGAACGGAAGAAAGCCCCGGCGAAACGATTTTGTTCCAGGGGCGCAGCTACAAGGTGTATCGCGGCATGGGATCGCTGGAGGCCATGAAAATGGGAAGCCGCGACCGCTACTATCAGGACGACATTGAAGCGCCGTCCAAAACGGTTCCGGAAGGGATCGAGGGCAGGGTGCCTTTCCGCGGCTCGCTTTCCGCCAGCATTGTCCAGCTCATCGGGGGATTAAAAGCCGGCATGGGCTACGTGGGCTGCAAAACAATCGCGGAACTGATCGAAAAATCCCGTTTTGTCCGCATCACGTCGGCCGGCCTGCGGGAAAGCCACGTCCACGATGTCATCATCACCAAGGAAGCGCCCAATTACTGGATTGATTAGTCAAGCATGAAGCAAGCCGATTTCGTCCATCTCCACGTTCATACACAGTACAGCCTTCTCGACGGAATGATCCGTCTGGACGACCTCTTTAAAAAAGCCAAAGAGTACGCGATGCCGGCGATCGCCATCACCGACCACGGCACGATGTTCGGCGCGATTGATTTCTACAAACAGGCCTGCGCCAACAACATCAAACCGATCATCGGCTGTGAACTGTACGTCGCGCCCCGGAGCCGCCTGGACAAAACACCGTCCGCCGTCGGCGATACGGCGCGCCATCTGATCGTCTGGGCCAAAAACATGCAGGGCTACAAGAATCTGATGAAGCTGACCTCCGCCGCCCATCTGGAGGGGTTTTACTACCGGCCGCGCGTGGACAAGGCCCTGCTGAAGGAATGCTCCGAAGGTCTGATCGCGTCCAGCGCCTGCCTTCACGGGGAAATCGCTTCGCATATCGTCCGGGGGCATATGGACGAAGCCCGCAGGGCCGCCCGCGAGCTTCAGGAAATCTTCGGCGAGGACAATTTCTACCTGGAGCTCATGGAAAACGGCATTCCCGAGCAGAAGATCGCGAACCGGGGTTTGATGGAGCTCGGCCGGGACCTTTCCATTCCGCTCATTGCCACCAACGACTGTCATTATCTGAACGCCGATCACGCCGAGGCGCATGATGTTCTTCTTTGCATTCAAATGGGGAAAACGATCGAGGACAAAGACCGGATGTCGATGTCGTCTAATCAGTTTTACGTCCGCTCCCCGCAGGAAATGCAGGAGCTCTTTGCCGCAACTCCGGAAGCCGTCGCCAACACGCTGGCGGTAGCGGACCGCTGTGAACTGACCTTTGAATTCGGGAAATTCTACCTGCCGAAATTCGAGGTCAAAAATCCGGAGGAGACGCTGGAGGAGTACCTGGACCGCAAGGCGACGGAAGGGCTGGAGAAGCTGTTTCCGGTCATTCTCAAGCATGCGAAGGAGGACGAGGCAACGGTTCGCGAAAAATACAGCTGGCGGCTGCGCTCCGAACTGGAAATCATCAGGAAAATGGGCTTTGCCGGATATTTTCTGATTGTTTCCGATTTTATCAAGCACGCCAAGCACACGGGCGTTCCCGTCGGACCCGGACGCGGCTCCGCCGCTGGATCGCTCGTGGCCTACGCCATTCGCATCACCGACATCGATCCTCTGCGCTATGGATTGTTCTTTGAGCGTTTTCTCAATCCGGACCGGATCAGCATGCCGGACATCGACATCGATTTCTGCCAGGAGCGCCGGGGCGAAATCATCAAATACGTCACGGAAAAGTACGGCAAGGACAAGGTCTCGCAAATCTGCACCTTCGGCAAGATGATGGCCAAGGGCGTGATTCGGGACGTGGGAAGAGCCCTGAATATTCCCTACGGAGATGCGGACCGCATCGCCAAGCTGGTGCCCGCCTTTCCGCTGAATATCACGCTTGCGGAAGCATTCAAGGCGGAGCCCCGCTTTGCCGAAGAGCGCAAAAAAAATCCAAAGATCGATAAAATGCTGTCGCTTTCGCTGATTCTGGAAGGCCTCAACCGGCATTCTTCCGTCCACGCCGCAGGGGTTGTGATCTCCGACGCGCCGCTTGTTGAGCGCGTTCCGCTTTTTGCCCCCAAGGACGATATGGTTTCCCAGTATTCGATGAAGGATATCGAAACCGTCGGCCTGACCAAATTTGATTTTCTGGGGTTAAAAACGCTGACGGTCATCAAAAACGCCGTGGATTTCATCAAGGCCTCCCATAACGTTGACATAGACGTGAATAACCTTCCGCTCGATGATGAAGAAACCTACCGACTGCTCGCCAAGGGGGAAACCGACGGTGTTTTCCAACTGGAAAGCGCCGGCATGAAAGACCTGCTGGTCAATTTCAAGCCGGACCGCATCGAAGACGTCATTACGCTGATTGCCGCCTACCGGCCGGGGCCGATGCAGATGATTCCCGATTTTATCGCCCGCAAGCACGGCAAGCAGCAAATCACCTATGAACTTCCCCAACTGGAGCCGATCCTGAAGGAAACCTACGGAATTATTCTGTATCAGGAGCAGGTCATGCAGATCGCCAACGCCATCGGCGGCTACACCATGTCCCAGGCCGATACGCTGCGCAAAGTGATGGGGAAAAAGCAAATTGCGGCCATGGAGAAGGAAAAACCCCGCTTTCTTGAAGGCGCGAAAAATAAAAACATCAATGAAAACAAGGCGAAATCCATCTGGGACCAGATGGAGAAGTTTGCCGCGTACGGCTTCAATAAATCGCACAGCGCCGCTTATGCGATGATCACGTATCAGACCGCTTATCTCAAAGCGCATTATCCGGTGGCTTTTCTGGCGGCGCTTCTGACGAGTGAAAAAGACAACCGCGACAAGATCATCAAGCA
>CAZVGQ010000017.1:0-9434 GCA_964626775.1 uncultured Smithella sp.
ATCATGCGTAAAAACTTTTTTTCCCGGTTCCCCGACGGATCTTCCCGCAACTGGCAGGATTGGCGCTGGCAATTGCGCCATCGCGCGACATCTCTGACCGCTTTGACCAGAATTCTGGAAACGCCGCCGCGCGGCGGGAAACCGCTGGAACACGTGATGTCCCGCTATCCCATGGCCATTACCCCTTACTACCTGTCTCTGATCGAGTCGGACTATGAAAACGACCCCCTGGCTGTGCAGTGCGTACCGGATTTCAGGGAGCTCTCCTTCTCCGGGGGCCTTGCGGACGACCCGCTCGGCGAAGACCGCTCCATGCCTGTGCCGAACCTGATTCAGCGCTATCCAGACCGCGTGCTGGCCATCGTCACGCACCGGTGCGCCACCTACTGCCGGCATTGCAACCGCAAACGTTTCTGGAGCGTTCCTGAAGCCGGTTCTTTAAAAAACCGCCTGGCCCCAATGGTCCGCTTTGTATCGGAAACGCCCCGTGTGCGTGAAGTCATCCTCTCCGGAGGCGACCCGCTGATGTTTGATGATGCCTCTCTGGAAATGATCCTGTCCTCGTTTGCGTCCATACCGCACGTCGAGGTGCTGCGCATCGGCAGCCGCGCCCCCGTGGTCCTGCCGATGAGAATCACGGGAAATCTCTGCCGGATTCTGAAGCGGCACCGGCCGTTATGGTTCAATACCCAGTTCAACCACCCGGCGGAAATCACCCCGGACGCCGCACGGGCCTGCAACCGGATCCAGGAAGCGGGAATTCCGGTTTCCAATCAGTCGGTTCTGCTCCAAGGCGTCAACGACTCGCCAAAGGTCATGCAAAGCCTGCTGAACGGATTGCAGAGAATATCGGTCCGCCCTTATTATCTTTTCCACTGCGAACCCGCGCGGGGCTGCGATCATTTCCGCACGGACGCCAGGAAGGGACTGAATCTCATGGAAAAGCTTCATCGAAGCTGCTCGGGGCTGGCGCTTCCGCAATACGTGGCCGACCTGCCCGGACGGGAGGGGAAAATCCCCCTTTGGCCCCTGTCGCGGCCAATCCAAAATGCCTTGCGAAAACATCAAGATTTTTTTGACAATTTTGAATAATTGGATTAGGAAGAGCGCGAATATATTGCTTCAGAGCCGCCAACGAAGGAGAAAGACTTTTTATGTACACCGCCAGTGATTTGAGAAAAGGCCTGCGCCTGAAAATCGACAACGATCCCTACGTGATCACCGAGTTTAACTTTGTCAAACCCGGAAAGGGACAGGCTCTTTACCGATGCAAATTAAAAAACATGCTCACCGGAAGCCAGTTTGAACGGACTTTCCGCTCCGTCGATGTTTTCGAGCCCGCCGACCTGCGCGAAAAGAAAATGCAGTACCTGTACAAGGAAGGGGACAAATTCTGCTTCATGGACAATGAAACCTTCGAGCAGGTCTATCTGACCGAGGGGCAGGTCGGAGACGCCGTGAACTTTCTGCTCGACAACATTGAAGCTGAAATCCTGCTCTTTGAAGACCGTCCCATCGGCATCAGCCTGCCCAATTTTGTCGAACTGGTCGTTACCGAGGCAGAGCCGTGGGCCAAGGGAGACACGGTGTCCGGCGCGACCAAACCCGTCAAGGTGCAGACCGGCTATACGATCCTCGTGCCGACCTTCATCAGCGAAGGCGAAAAAATCCGCATCGACACGCGCACGGGAGAATATCTGACGCGGGTCAAAGGCTAGCCGCTTTGAGCACACTCCGGCAGGATGACCTATTTCACCTGGCGCGCAAGGCGCAGGCCCTGCAACTACGCGCCGGATTTATCGAACATCTTCGCCGCTTCTTTGTTCAACAAGGCTTTCTGGAAGTCGAAACCCCCCTGCGCATCCCCTCTCCCGCGCCCGAAGAACATATTGAACCCATTCCATCCGGAAGCTGGTTTTTGCAGACATCCCCCGAGATTTGCATGAAAAGACTTCTGGCCGCCGGTTACCCCCGAATCTTCCAGTTCTGCAAATGTTTTCGAGCCGGAGAAAGAGGCAACCGGCACCTGCCGGAGTTTTCGATGCTCGAGTGGTACGCTCTGCACTGCGACTACCGGAAACTCATGGACCAGTGCGAAGATCTTCTCATTTCCGCCTGTCGGGAGATGGGCCATTCCGGAGAGATCGTCCGGCAGAATAAAACCATCCGCCTTTCACCGCCCTGGGAAAGAATCACCGTGGCGGATGCTTTTTCCCGATATGCGCCCGTGAGCCTGCAAAGCGCGCTGGCCGGCGACCGCTTTGATGAGGTATTGGTCGAGCATGTCGAACCGAACCTCGGCAATGACCATCCAACGTTTATTTTTGATTATCCGGCGCAAATGGCCTCCCTGGCCAAAATCAAAAAAGACGATCCTGCCGTCGCAGAGCGGTTTGAGCTTTACATCGGCGGCATGGAAATCGCCAACGGCTTTTCGGAATTGACCGACGCCCGGGAGCAGAGACGGCGCTTTGAAGCAGCCCTGAAGGCGCAGGCGGCAAAGGATCAGGTCCTTTATGCCATGCCGGAGCCTTTTCTGGCGTCTCTGGAAAACCTGCCGCCCTGCGCCGGCATCGCGTTGGGTCTGGACCGGATGATCATGATTCTGGCCGATACGGCGAACATCGATGATGTCATTGCCTTTCCACCGGAAACGCTTTAACAGCAAAAAAACATGCAGGAAAAAGATATATTGACAAGCCTTTTTTTTTCCTTTAGGTTACTCGGCAAATACAGACAAAACAATGAGGCAATAAAGCAAATGATTCTGGAGATTTAGACATGGAAAGCAATTTTCACGGTTCTCTGCTGGGCATGATTTTAGACGCAGGTTTGATGGTTAAATTTGTGTTGCTGATCCTGCTGGTTTTTTCCATCATTTCCTGGACGATTATTTTTATCAAACTTCGCTCCTATCGCCGAATCCGTCTGGAAAACGAGGCTTTCAATTCCGATTATC
Organism: uncultured Smithella sp.; assembly: GCA_964626775.1. Classification (GTDB taxonomy): domain Bacteria; phylum Desulfobacterota; class Syntrophia; order Syntrophales; family Smithellaceae; genus UBA8904. The sequence goes on from CAZVGQ010000017.1 coordinate 2,960, forward strand.
AGAACAGCACAAAACTTTCCGATCTTCTTCCGGCCTCCAGGAAGTATCCCTTCTCCACAATGGCAGAAGTTTTCCGCGCCGGCTACACGGAAATGACCAAAGCGAACCGGCTCTCCCGGGAGTCGGCGCGGCCCGAGGAAATCAGCCTGTCTTCTCTGGACAACGTGGAGCGCGCCCTCAACCGCGCCTCCAGCACCGAAATGACCAAGCTGGAGTCCGCACTGGGATTTCTGGCCACAACCGGTTCGGCCAGCCCCTTCATCGGATTGTTCGGAACCGTCTGGGGGATCATGGAAACCTTCAAATCCATCGGCGCGAGAGGTTCGGCGACGCTGGCCGTTGTCGCCCCCGGCATCTCGGAAGCGCTGATCGCGACGGCTGCGGGACTGGCCGCGGCCATTCCCGCCGTCATTTTCTACAACTATTTTCTGAATAAATCCAGAACGATGGTGCAGGAAATGGATAATTTCGCGGACGAATTTCTAAACATCGTCGAACGTTATCTGATCCGTAAATAAATACTATCGGGTGAAACAGTATGCGGCAGGCGCGAAGAAGAGAATCTGAAAAGAAATCGATGGCGGAAATCAACGTAACGCCGCTCGTGGACGTGATGCTGGTACTGCTGATCATCTTCATGGTGACCGCACCGATGCTTTCCATGGGCATTGATGTCAATCTGCCGCGCGTCAAATCAAAAAGCATCGACCTTGCCGAAGAAAAGCTGATCCTGAGCATCAATGAAAACCGGGAAATTTTCCTCAACAAAACCAGGCTGCCGGTTCAGGATCTGAACGCAAAGCTGGCGGCCATTTTCGCCGAGCGTGTTGACCGGGAAGTCTTTCTGCGCGCCGACAAAAACGTTCCTTATGGCTTCGTGGTGGAAGTCATGTCTGAAATACGCAAAGCAGGCGTCGATAAACTCGGCATGATCACCGAACCTCCCGGGGATTCAAAATGATGTTCCGGATGACCGGCAAAAGGTTTTTCGGCAAGAACAGCAGCCCCGGCAATATGTTTTTGGCCTCTTTGTTTCTTCACCTGATGGTTATCGCCGCCGTTTTCGCAACCGTGCCCGGCTCGTCCAGGCAGATGACTTTCGGAGCACCTTATTCCGTGGCGCTTGTCGGACCCGACGTCCTTGAATCCAGTAAAGAGGATGTCCCGAAGCCAAAGAGCCTTCTTCAAACAGGGGCTTCGACCGGCCCCGTCATTCTGAAGCGCGACATCGGAGCTTCGCCGTCTTCGTTCGTCATGAAAAAAGACGACAGCGGCAGACCGGACATCGAAAAAGCGATTCGCGCCATTCAACAGAAGGAAACGGCCACGGCGCAAAGCAACGATTCGCAGGCGGCTTCAACCGCCCAAAAAGCCGCTGCCGCCTCGCCGGAATATTCATCACAATTGAACGAATACAGCCGTCTGGTCTGGTCCAAAGTAAAAAGAAACTGGTCGCTTCCCGCGGCTCTGATGCCCAAAAAAAACGTGGAAGCTGTTATCGAGGTGCGAATTGCCCAAAGCGGCGCGGTGGACCATATCGGCTTTGAAAAACGCTCCGGCAACAGCTACTTTGATGAGTCCGCTCTCCGTGCGGTTAAGAAATCAATCCCCTTCCCGCCGCTTGGGGGATGGGCGTCCGGCCGCTTTGTTGAAATCGGCATTCGTTTTCATTCCGCGGAACTGCGCTGACGCAATCCGTCGTAAAGGACCCTGTTCATGGATAGAAAATATCGCCCGGCTATAGGATTGCTTCTTATTCTTGCATGGATTTTCAGCGCGGCCGACACGGCAGCAGCCAAGGTCTATATCGACATCGACTCGCCCGGATTTCAGCAATTTCCCGTTGCCATTTGCGATTTTCAAATCAAAACAGGCGACCCCTCACAAGAATCTGTCGATCTTTCGGACAGCGTCCGGCGCTATCTCGATCTGACGGGAATCTTTCGCGTCCTGGATAAAAAAAGCTTTCTGGAAGGCGTTGAGCCGGGATCACCGGAAATCATTCGCTTTTCCGACTGGTCGGTCATCGGCGCCGATTTTTTGCTGCGGGGCAACCTGACGGTCAGGGGAAAGGACGTGTTCGCGGAAAGCCGGCTGTATGACGTCACGCGCGGTCAGATGCTTTTCGAAAAGAAATATTCAGGCATAACCGACGATCTGCAGTCCGTAGCGCTCTCCATCGCCTCGGACATCCTTCTGGCCTTGACCGGTGATCCGGGGGATTTTCACACCAGAATCGCCTTTGTGATCAAAAAAAAATCAAGCTCCGACATTTTCACCATGAACTATGACGCCTCCGATCTAAAAAATCTGACGAACGACCGCAGCATTGTTGCCGCGCCCCGCTGGTCGCCGGATGGTCGGTATTTTGCCTATACATCTTACAAGAACGGCCGGCCCATGGTTTTTCTGCGCCACCTGAAAACCGGAAAGGAAAAAATCATCGCTTCTTTTCCCGGCCTCAATCTGTGCGGTTCCTTTTCGCCGGACAGCAAAAAAATATTGCTGACGCTGAGCAAGGACGGCAATGAGGAAATCTACGTTCTGGAAATTGAAACGATGAAGCTCAGCCGGCTGACGCACAGTTTTTCCATTGATGTCTCTCCCGCCTGGTCGCCGGACGGAAGGAAAATTGCTTTTGTATCCAACCGCTCCGGCTCCCCGCAAATCTTCGTCATGGACGCGGACGGAAACAACGTGAAGCGGATCACCTTCGAAGGCAACTACAACACCTCTCCCTCCTGGTCTCCCCGCGGAGGAAGAATCGCCTATGAAGGACTGATCAACCGGAAATATCAGATCTTCTCCGTGGATGATGAAGGCAACAATCTGATTCAGCTGACCTTTGATGATGCGGACAACGAATATCCTTCCTGGTCGCCTTCCGGCCGTCAGATTGTCTTCCATTCCCGGCAAAACGCCAGAAGCCGGATTTGCATTATGAACGCCAACGGGCTAAACCTCCGCATTCTGAAGGAAAGCAGGGACTTCCTGGTCATGCCGGCATGGTCCCCAAGATCCCAACCGAATTAAAATTCCATAATTTTTATTGACGTGAGACTGCAAGTTATGTTTTAATCCGCACGAATCCAAACAATACTAAAATTAACGAAAGGAGAACATCATGAAGAAGTATTTGACAGTGATCGGATTATTTCTGATTTTTGCTTTCAGTTTAACCATATTCAGCGGTTGTGCGGAAAAAAAGGCGGTGGTCAAGGACGAAGCCCTGCAGGAGCAGAAGGTGGCGGCCGCGCAGGAAGGAGCTCCGGCAGCCGTAACGGCCGATGATGAAGCCGCCCGGAGAGCGAAAGAAGCCGCGGACAGGGAAGCAGCCCTGAAAGAACAGGCGGCCAAAGATGAAGCAGCCAGAAAAGCGGCCGCCGCCCGCGCGGCCTGGGCCAAAAAGAACGCGGAAGCGCTGGTTGATCTCAACATACAGAATATTTACTATGATTACGACAAATCCTCTATCCGCCCCGACGCGCGCGAAATCCTGAAAGCCAACGCTGACATCTTCATGAAAAACAGCTCCTCGAAAATCGTTGTCGAGGGACACTGCGACGAAAGAGGAACGGCCGAATACAACATGGCCTTGGGCGAAAGACGAGCGCAGGAAGCCAAGCAGTACCTGATCAATCTGGGCATCGACGCCTCCCGGATTGAAACCATCAGCTACGGCAAGGAACGTCCGCTGGACAACCGCAGCATTGAAGAAGCCTGGGCGCAGAACCGACGGGCGCAGTTTCTTTTAAAATAGACAGCGTTTGCCACGGAGACATTTTTGAAACGCTTTTGGTATCTCATACTGCCGGCAATGGTCTTCTCCCTTGCCGCGTGCGCGACCTCTTCTGATTTAAAGGAACTCCGCACGGAGCTGAACCAGCAGATGGAAGCAAAATTCGCCGCGGCGGATACCCGGTTGGATGACCGGGTATCCGCCCTGCAAAAAGCACAGGCGAAAAACACCGAAGACCTGTCCTCTCTGCGCAAGACAAACGCCAACACCAGCGCCAATTTCTCGGACCTGCGCGACCAGGTGCAGCAACTGCGCGGTCAGGTTGAAACCCTGAAGAAGGAAACCAGCCGGGATCCCAAAAAAGACGCGGAAGTGCAGGAAAAGATCGATCACCTGCTGGTGAAGATCAATTTTATTGAAAACTTTCTGGAAATCGGCAAAAAAGATGCGGCGGGGGCCGCCGACAGCGCCGCTTCAGGCAAGGATCAGGGAAAGCAGGGCAAAGCCGCGGTTTATGCGGCGGCTTACCAGACCTTTAAGAACGGCCATTACACGAAGGCCAGGGAGGCTTTTCAGGAATTCCTGACGGCGTATCCGACCGGCGAGTATTCCGACAACGCTCAGTTCTGGATTGGCGAGTGCTATTTTTTTGAAAAAAACTACGAAAAAGCCATTCTGGAATATGAAAAAGTAACCAAAAAATTCCCCAGCAGCAACAAAGTACCCTACGCGCTTTTAAAGCAGGGCATCTGCTTCCAAAACCTGGGCGACAAGGTCAGCGCCAAACTTCTTTTGCAGCAGGTCATCAAGGACTATCCCAACACAAGCCAGGCGAGAATTGCGCGCTCCAAGCTTCAGGAAATCAAATAGAAAAAATCTTGTTTTGTCTTCCGTTCGGCCCGCTTGATCCGCCGCCGCAGTTTCAATCTAAACGAATCACCTTCGCGCCGTCCGGGGCCGGCAGCGTAAACACCGAAAGATCGGCCGCTTCTTCAATGTTCACGTCGGAATATTCCACGAAGGCGGACATGGTGTTGTCCGCCCATTGAATGAGGATCTTTCGGGCCAGGGAAAGCCCCGGCGGATAATCCTCATACCGCACCGAATACACTTCCTTTCCGTCCGAACCATACCGAATGAGCCTTGTCAATCTTCCGCTGTTCTCCATCCAGATTGTTTGCGAAGATCCCGAAACCGTTTTCATGTCCACGCGCAGGCCCCCGCCTTCCGCGGAATGCCCGTAAGACAGATGGGCCCCGCCAAGAGGCGGAAAGGAGCCGGAAAGAATCATGACCAGGTCTTCCAGATTCAATGTCCAGGGTAAAAAGCGGGACATATTTTCAGCGGAGGGCTCCCCGACATAAAATTCACCCCGTGACGGAATCCATATTCTCATCTCCCGGGGCGTTGCGCTGAGAAAAAAATCGGGCGTGCCGATGACCGGCAGCATCTCCAGGCGAAGATAGGAGGGCCTCTGCAAAATCAGAGCGGCCCGAAGGGGGTAATGACCCTGAACGGTGGACAGATCCATCCGCGCCGTAGCGACGATCCTGTGCGTTTCCCGAAGGGCAAGGCGGAGCATCGCCGCGGGATCCGGATGGTACGCGGGTTCCATAACGGCCCCGCCCGCGCATCCGCAAACCAGAAGCGACAGGAGCAAAATGCCCGTCATCCTTTTGCCGGAAGCATCGCCATAAAACATGTCAAACATCCTGAACGTATTGGTTGTGGAACACAGCGCTTCTCAAGGCTTCAGAAGGTCTATCTTGTCCTTCAGGCGGCTGTTGCCCGGATCCACTTTGATGGCCCTACGGTACCATTCCAGCGCTTCTTCCTTACGGCCGGTTTTGAAATACGTGTCTCCCAGGTGCTCCATGACGCTGGGGTCTTCCGGCAGGAATCCCAGGGCTTTCTTCAGGTATATGAGGGCGCTTTCGTAGTTGTTTTTTTTGAAATACACCCAGCCCATGGAGTCCAGAATATAGCCGTTGTCCGGTTTGATCTTCAGCGCCTGAACAATCATTTGTTCGGCCTCGTCCAGGTGCATCCCGCGGTCGGCATAGCTGTAACCGATAAAGTTGAGGGCGTCCGCATTTTGCGGATCAAGCGCCAGCACCTGTTTCATGGATTGAATGCTTTCCTCGAAACGGCCCGTTTTCTCCAGCAGCGCCCCCAGAAGATAATGAAGGTCGGTGTTGTCGGGAAAAAGTCCGATGCCTTCCCGAACCGTCTTTTCGGCCGCGGCCATGTCTTTTTGCTCTTCATACAGCGAGGATAAATACAGATATAATATGGCCTGATCTTTTCTTTGGACGATGGCCCGGCGGACCACTCCGACCGCGCCCGTGAAATCTCCTTCCTGCTTGATCAGTTTGGCCGCCTGAATCTGGGCATTGGCATACAATTCAAACTTCGGCGAGATCTTCTGATATTCGGCCAGCGCTTTTTTCCGATCGCCTTTTTGCTCCAGGACACTGGCCAGCAGATACCGTAATTTGTCGTCGGCGGGCGTTTTCTCCAAAAGCAGCGCAAACTGAGCGGCCGCCTGATCATACCGGCGCATATCGTAATATAAAAGCCCAAGGGCCATTTGCACTTCCCGGTTTTCGGGGCTGATTTTCAGCACCTCCTGCAGTTCTTTCTCCGCCGCTTCCTCCCGGCCGGTTTTCATCAGCAGCTCCGCGATCTTCACACGAATGCCGATCCGGGCGGGATTCATCTCCAGATAGCGCCGGT
>CAZVGQ010000017.1:9534-16314 GCA_964626775.1 uncultured Smithella sp.
GCGATCTTCACACGAATGCCGATCCGGGCGGGATTCATCTCCAGATAGCGCCGGTAAACGCCAATGGCTTCCTCATATTTGTTCCGGCTTTCGTACAGGGCGGCAAGGCCCGTCCAGGCGGCTTCAAAGGCCGGTCGTTGCGCAATAATTTTCTGATAGAGCTTTTCCGCATCCGCCGTCCGATTCATCTGCGCCAGTGTTTTTGCGTAATAAAACATCCCGATAATATGATCGGGGTCAAGCGCAAGCAATTTTTGATACGCCTTCTCGGCCTGGTCATATTTCTTTTCCTGACTGTAAATCGTCGCCAGATAAAGATAGGCGACTGCATTTTCCGGATCCATTTCCGTGACGGTCCGATACTCCCGGGCGGCTTTGTCATATTCGCGCAAATTGAAATACAGGCCGCCCAGAATAGACCGAAGTTCGATATTGCCGGGATCTTTCGCCAGGGCGGACTCTCCAAGAGACAGGGCCGGATCGACATCATTGTTTTCGACGTAGAGCGAAACCAGCTCGGTGGTCAAATAAGGTGAATCGGGAGAAAAGGAAAGCGCGCGCTTCATTTGATCGATCGATTCGTCCAGATTCCCGTCCAGCCTTGACAGCACGGCCAGCGAATAGTGGTAGGCGGCCTCTTTGGAATACGGATCCGGAACCGGGACATACGCCGGCGGGCGGCTTGCGGAAAAAGAAGCGCAGCCGGCAAGAATCGCGGAAAACAGAAATCCGCAGATCAGGAAAAAAATGTGCTTTGTTTGCATAGGAGACGCTTGCCTTCGCTTCCCGCTTTCGGGAAAACAGGTTTTCAGGAGGCCCCTTCAGGCTTTTGCTTTTCAAGCAATGCCGATACCGGAACGATCGCAATCCCTTTTTCCCGGTACATCCTGCTGGCCTCCCGGACAGCCCGAATGGTTTCAGGGTAGGGATGACCGATCACGATGAGCGGCGAATTTCCGTCCGATAAACGGGCCGCCTCCATGAGAATCTGATAAATTTTGGAAGTGTCGCGTTCATTGTCCAGAAAGATTTTCCTGGACATCACCGTCAGACGGGCTTTGTGCGCCGCCGCTTCCGTCTTTGAATCCCCGGTGGTCCGGGAATCAATAAAAAACAAATTTTTCTTTTTAAGCTCGCGAAAAACCAGCGTCAACTTTTCCTCGTCCGCCATGAATTTGGACCCCATATGGTTGTTGACGCCGGAGGCATACGGCACGGAGTCCATGTTTCTTCGAAGCTGAAAGAGGATCTCCTCATCGTTCATATCCGTAAAGAGAGCGCCGCTGCCCGGTTTTTCCTTCGGATAGGAAAGAGGCTCCATGGGCAAATGGAGAAGGATTTCACGATGGGCCTGATGGAGTGCTTCCGCCGCCTCGCGCGAATGGGCAAGAAGCGGCAGAACGGCAAACGTGATGTTCTCATCAATGGCCAGCAGTTCGCGCACCGGCTTCATTTCATAGCCGATGTCGTCGATAATGATCGCCACCCGTCTCGCCGCCGACCGGGGCGGAACGATTTTGGCAAGCAACGCGCCGTCTTCCGTTTTTTGGCGCTGCGCTTTCGCCGTGTCCCGCAACCGCTCCGCCTGCTTTTTCTGCAAATGCGGCGGTTTGACCCCCACGGTCTCTTCACGATCCAATAGAACGATGGCAACAATGGCGGCAACGGCAAGGACGATCAGCGCAATCAGAATGGTCGTTGCCTTTTTGATCTTTTTCTTTTTCATGGCCGTCAGTATTTGACCCCCGGAGCCGGCAACCTCATTTGGCCAGATTTTTCTTCATGATATCCCAGCTTTTTAAAATATCAATTGCCGTCCTGAGCTGATTGTCCTTAACCAGATCGGTCATTTCCCGGGAGTCTCCGTTTTTGTTTTCATCGGGATGCGTCGCCTCTTCTTTGGCCGGCTTGATGTGCCCCTTGAGATCCTTTTCGCGAAGCCTTTCCCCCATGATAGCCTCCGGCTCTTCCGATGGCCGCACCGGTTTGACGATAATGTCCGGCTTGATGCCTTCGGCCTGGATGGACCGGCCACTGGGCGTATAGTACCGGGCCGTCGTCAATTTCAGCGCGGAACCGTCCTCCAGGGGAATCACGGTCTGCACGGACGCTTTTCCGAAGGTTTGCGTCCCCACAATGAGCGCCCGGCCGTTGTCCTGCAGGGCGCCCGCCACAATCTCCGCCGCGCTGGCCGTGCCTTCATTCACCAGGACGACGATGGGCACGCTGACTTCCTTGTCGCCGCTGTCGCGCGCCGTAGCTTTGGTTTCCATCTTTTTCGTCCGGCCGCGGGTGGACACAATCACGCCCGACTTCAGAAACATGTCGGAAACTTCTATGGCCTGGGTCAATAATCCGCCCGGATCATTGCGTAAATCCAGCACCAGGCCCCTCATGGGTTTTGCTTTTTCGGCCACGTCGGCAAGCGCTTTGCGCAGGTCATGGGCGGTCCGTTCATGGAAGGAGGCAATCCGAATGTAGCCGATATGGTCATCAAAGGCCTTTGCCCTGACGCTTTTTACCTGAATCACGGCGCGGGTCAGCGTGATGTCCCTCGGCTGGACCATATTCTCCCGCAGGATCGTTATGGTCACTTTGGTGTCTTTCGGACCGCGCAACTTCTTCACGGCCTCCATAATCGTAATGTCTTTTGTGGATTTACCGTCAATCTTGATGATCGAATCGCCGGGTTTCACGCCCGCCTTGAACGCCGGCGTGTCCTCAATGGGGGACACTACCGTCAACACATCCTTCAGGATGGTAATTTCAATGCCGATTCCGCCGAAACGCCCCTGCGTCTCCACTTCCAGTTCCTTGTAAAGCTCCGGCGTCATAAACGAGCTGTGCGGATCGAGGGACTTGATCATGCCGTTGATCGCGCCCTGAATCAGAACCGAAGAATCGATTTCTTCCACGTAGTTTTTCTGCACCATATCCAGGACTTCATTGAAGGTTTTAATCTCCTTGTAAATATTTTTGTCCCGCGCGGAAACCTTGCTGTCGGAATACGGTCCGAAAACGACGAAAAGCCCGAAGAGAATTACGGCCAATATTGGCCACTTACCGGAAATATTTTTCATGCTCTGCCTCACTGTCCGCCGATGATTTTATCGCACGCCAAGATAATGACTTCTGTAGCCGCAAGTATATACCAATCTTTTTTTTCTTTTCCATCTATTTCGGCAAGCCGTAAAAGAAAATAGCAGAGAATCTTCAGAAACCGCGCAAAAGCGAATCGACCGGCCGGGCTTCTAATCGATGATCCAGGTTGTCCGGCCCGCCGCATCCTTCAAGGCAATGCTCTGCGAAGCCAGCTCCCGTCGGATTTCATCGGCGCGACCCCAATCTTTATCGTCGCGGGCTTTTTGCCGCTCGGCAATCAGCGCCTCTACCCGGTGAATATCAATTCCGCGTTTTTCGGCTTCGATGTCGCGGTCCCTCGAGAAAAAGAGATCCGGATCGGACTGAAACACACCCAACACATCTCCAAAATGACGGAAGGCCTCCCGGGCGGTCTCCAGGATGGCCTGTTTGTCGCCTGGAGGCATCTTTTTTTCCACCGTCATGACCTGGTTGACGAGCCGGGCGGCGTCAAACACAAAGCCCAGCGCCTGCGCGGTATTAAAATCGTCGTCCAGGGCTGCGTCGAATTTTTCCACGGATGCTCTCAATTTGGCCGCGAACTCCCCGCCGCCGGAGGCGGTTTCGGCCCCGCCCTGATGAACATCCGCCGCCTGCGCATCCTTCATCAAACGAAGGGCGGTATAACAGCGGATCAGGGCGGTCCGGGCTTCCCGTAAAGAGACATCCGAATAATCCACCGGACTTCGGTAATGGCTCTGCAGCATGAACAGACGCAGAACTTCCGGATGGAATTGCCGGACGATCTCCCGAATCGGAAAAATATTTCCAAGGGATTTGGACATTTTTTCCGCGTTGATCTTCACGAAACCGTTGTGCATCCAGTAGTTGGCCGGAGGCGTTCCGGTCGCCGCCTGGGATTGGGCGATTTCATTTTCGTGATGCGGGAAAATCAGGTCTTCGCCGCCGCCGTGAATGTCAAAGGGCTCGCCCAGATATCGGCGGCTCATCGCCGAACATTCAATATGCCATCCCGGTCTGCCCATTCCCCACGGACTGTCCCAGGAAGGCTCGCCTTCCTTGCTTTTCTTCCAGAGCACGAAATCCAGCGGGTTTCTCTTCTTGTCATTGACATCCACGCGGGCGCCGGCCATCATTTCATCCAGATTGCGTCCGGACAATCCGCCGTATGCGGAAAATTTGGCCACCGCAAAAAACACATCTCCGTCCACCGCGTAAGCAATTCCTTTTTCTTCGAGCGTCCGGATCAGATTGATCATATCCTCCATGTGCCCCGTGGCTCTCGGGGTGACCGTCGGCGCGAGCACGTTGAGGGCGGCCATATCTTCATCGTGCAGCGCAATATAGCGCTCGGCGATCTCGGCAATGCCGACGCCTTCCTGATTCGCCCGATCAATGATTTTGTCGTCGATGTCGGTGAAATTTTTCACATAGGTCACGTCGTAGCCGCGCGCTTTCAGATGGCGAAAGACGACATCAAACACAACCGCCGCGCGGGCGTGGCCGATATGGCAGACATCGTACGCCGTAATGCCGCAAACATACATTCCGACCGCGCCTTCCCGGACCGGCTGAAAGATTTCCTTTTTTCTTGTCTTCGTATTATAGATTTTCTGGGCCATTTTCTTGCCTTCGTCAGGGATACAGCGGGGGCGTCCCCAGACCGCTGTCTTCGGGCAGTCCGCAGACCAGATTCATATTCTGCACGGCCTGGCCGGCGGCGCCCTTAATGAGATTGTCGATCGCGGAGATAATGATCACCCGGCCCGTCCGCGGATCAACGGTCAGACCGATGTCGCAGAAATTAGACCCGCAAACGGAGGAAATGTTGGGATAGGCGCCCGCGGGACAAATCCGCACGAATTTTTCACCGGCGTAGAAGGATGCATACAGGGCCAACAGCTCCGCCTCCGTCACGTCTTTTTTCAGCGTCGCATACATCGTGCTCAGAATGCCCCTTTTGACCGGCAGTAAATGCGGCGTGAAGGAAATGACGAATTTTTCACCGGCCAGTTGATGGAGTTCCTGCTCGATTTCCGGCGTGTGCCGGTGTTTCCCGACCTTATAGGCCTTAAAGCCCCCGTCTACTTCACAAAAAAGCGATCCGACGGCAGGGTCCCTTCCCGCTCCGCTCACGCCGGAAGCCGAATCGGCGATAATCGTGGAAACCTCCAGGAGCTTGTTTTGAAGCGCGGGCGCGAGCCCCAGAATAATGCTGGTCGGATAACAGCCGGGATTGGCAATCAACGGCGATGTTTTAACAGCTTCCCGGTAAAGTTCCGGAAGCCCGTAAACCGCCTGTCCGAACAAACCGGCGCTGGAATGCTTGGCATACCACTGTTCATAGGTTGCCCGATCCCGCAGGCGATAGTCGGCGGACAGATCGATTACCTTTTTCCCCGCCCCGATAAAGACCGGGGCAATCTCCATGGATACGCCGTGCGGCAGCGCCAGAAACACGACATCGCAAAGCTCCGCGATTTCCCGGGGCGCCGCGTTGGTGTACGTGAGAAATGTCAGGCCGGAAAGAGACGGAAAAACGTCCGAAACCTTTACGCCGGCGTAGCGCCGGGAAGTGACGGCCGTCAGCTCCACCTTCGGATGTGCGGACAGAATCCGAATGAGCTCCTGCCCCGTATAGCCGCTGGCGCCGAATATCGCTGCTTTCGTTTTCATAAAAAACTCCAAAAAAAAGGGGAGCCGGAAGGCCCCCCTTGAATGATTAACGTTTGGAGAATTGGAATCTTTTGCGGGCGCCCGGCTGGCCGTACTTCTTTCTCTCCTTGATGCGGGCGTCTCGCGTCAGAAAACCCGCTTTTTTCAGAATGGGGCGCAACTCGGCGTCGCATTCCAGAAGCGCTTTGGAAATCCCGTGCTTCACCGCTCCGGCCTGGCCCGCCACGCCTCCGCCGCTGACATTAACGTAAAAGTCAAACTGGTCCTTTTTCCCCGTGATCTCCAGAGGCTGACGAATGATCATCTTCAGGCTGGGACGCGTAAAATATTCTTCATAGTTTCTCTTGTTGACCATAATGCTGCCGCTGCCTGACTTCATATAAACACGGGCAATGGCGCTCTTTCTTTTCCCCGTTGCATAAAAACGTTGTACTGTCATGACCTCTCCCAAAATAAATTAATCAATAAAAGCCCGGATCATCAAACCGACAGGGCTTGTGGACACTGGGCTTCATGCGGATGCGCATTTCCACTGTAAACCTTCAGTTTCTTTAGCATTTTTCTGCCAAGATTATTCTTCGGCAGCATCCCCGCCACGGCAATTCGAATCAGATTTTCCGGTTTGCCGGCCAGCATCTTCCCGGCCGCCGTTTCTCTGAGCCCCCCCGGGTAACCGGAGTAGGAATAATAAATCTTATCCGTAAGCTTCTTGCCGGTCAGCGTGATCTTTTCGGCATTGACCACCACAATAAAATCGCCGGTATCGACATGCGGCGTATAAATCGCTTTGTGCTTGCCCCGAAGGCGCAGGGCGATTTCACTGGCCAGCCTTCCCAATACTTTACCGGAAGCGTCAACCACGTACCAATCCTGCTTGACCTGTCCCGCTTTTGCTGAAAATGTTTTATTCATAAACCGCCACCTGGTTAAAAATTTAAAGGTGGAAGCTATGCAATTCCACGCTCTTTGTCAAGGAAAATGTTTGGAAAATATTTGAATTCC
>CAZVGQ010000018.1:0-16306 GCA_964626775.1 uncultured Smithella sp.
TCTTGGGAACGATGAAAATGGAGATGCCCTTGGTGCCGGGAGGATCGCCTTCGATGCGGGCGAGAACCGGATGGATGATGTTTTCGGTCAGATCATGGTCGCCGGCGGAAATGAAGCACTTGGTCCCGGTGATGGAGTAAGTGCCGTCGGCGTTCTTTTTAGCCGTGGTTTTCAGGATACCCACATCGGAGCCGGCGCCCGGCTCGGTCAGGCACATCGTGCCGGCCCAGACACCGGAATACATCTTTTCGAGGATGATTTCCCGCAGGGGATGCTGGAAGTGGTCTTCCACCAGGCGCGCCGCGCCGTGGGTCAGACCGGGGTACATGAGAAAAGCCTGGTTGGCGGCCAGAAACATATTGGCGCAGGCCGCCCCGATGATAAACGGAAAAGCCTGGCCGCCGACTTCGGGCGAATCCGCCGTCGTCATCCAGCCGCCTTCACAATAAAGCTTGTAGAGGCGGTGATAGGCTTCCGGTGCGAAAACCTTGCCGTCCTTGAAGACCGCTTCAACGGGCTTGCGATGAACCTCGTCCGGATAGGTGGGCGCGATCTCGACCTCGGCGAATTTCTGCGCCTGGTCCAGCACCATGTTGCACATATCCACATCATGATCGGCATAACGGCCCTTGCCCAGGAGCGTTTCCCCGATGTTGAAAACCTCATGCAGTTGGAACTTGATGTCCCTTTCGTCAACCCACAAACTTGCCATACAAACCTCCTTGTTTTCTTTTATTTACGAACGAGTATTCGTTCTGAGTTCTCCTGAAAAGCGTTCGGTAAGATTCTTCAGACGAAGTTCATATGGCAATTGCAGGCAATTGTCAAGTGTTCGGAAAAATTTATTCCGTCGTCGGCCGGTTTCTACTCTTCGACCTCGGCTTCGACCTTCTGGAGCACTTCCACCCCGTGCTGGTTGACCACCCTGAGTTCAACCTTGGCGCGCCCCGACTGCACATCCGTCACGGCTCCCTGGACCGAAATCGTATCTTCCATCAGCACCGGAGCGCTGAACCGGCATTTTAGCCTCTTGAGCTTGCCGGGATCGCCCGCCCAGTCGGTGACGGTTTTCGAGGCAAAGGCAAGCGTGCATAATCCCTGAAGAATCGCCCCTCCCAGCCCGACCATTTTCCCGAATTCGGGATCGATGTGAATCGGGTTAAAATCGCCGGATGCCCCGGCATAGTAAATAGGCCGGTATTTGTCGACCTTCTCGCTTCCGTTGAATGTCTGTCCTTTTTCAATAGCCATGGCGCATCTCCTATTTCCTAACCACAAAGGTATAAATTCCACGGCAGACGTCCCGGCCGTGCTGGTTTCTGGACTGCACTTCAATGGCAATGACATCCAGCTTTTCCTTGTTCTGAATACTGATGATCTTTGCGCCGGTGGTGATGGCATCCCCCGCCTTCACCACTTCAAAGAACTCCAGCTCCTGCTCTCCGTGCACCAGCATCGCCATGTTCAGGTTCAGATCCCGGTCGTTGAACACCGGTTCGATCAGGTAGGCGCCAAAGACCACGGCAAAAGTTGGCGGCGCGATGATCGCGCCGTACTTCGATTTTCCGGCGAAATCATCGTCCAGATAATGCGGATCGAAATTCTTGATCGCTTTCGCGTATTCCTTGATTTTTTCCCTGCCCACCTCGTAGGTATAAGATGGGTAGGTTTTGCCGACAAATTTTGTGTCGATAGCCATGTACATTTCTCCTTCGAATAGGGTCATGCCTTCGAATGGAAGGCTGCTTTGCCTGAACGTTTATGCCGCGTGCTTCCGGATCAGGTCTTTGGCAATCAGGATGCGCTGGATCTCGGAAGCACCCTCGCCGATTTCACCCAGCCGGGCGTCGCGGTAGAGGCGCTCCACGGGGTATTCCTTCATGTAACCGTAGCCCCCATGGATCTGAACGGCCAGATCGGAGATCTGCTTGCCGGTCTCGGAAGCCCAGAGTTTGGCCACGGAAGCCAGCACCGCGGCCTCGGGATGATTGGTCTGCTTGGCCCATGCGGCCTGGTAAATGAGGAGTCTCGCCGTGTCGGACATAATCAGCATATCGGCCAGTTTGAAGGAAATGTCCTGAAAGCGGTTGATCGGCTTGCCGAAAACAACCCGCTCCTTGGAATACTTATTGGCCAGTTCCAGGCACTTGGACGCGATGCCCAGACAAACGGTCGCCATGCCGATCCGTCCGTATTCCAGCGTCATCATCGCCTGAATGAAACCGCTGCCCACCGTGCCCAAAACGGCGCTGTCCGGCACTTCGCAGTCCTCGAGGATCAATTCAGCTGTCGGGGAGCCGCGGAAACCCATTTTGTCGAAAGGCTTGCCCGCTTTGAACCCTTTGGCGCCCTTCTCCACCAGGAAGCAGGTCACGCCGGCCCCCGGACCCTTTGCCCGATCATTGTAGGCAAAGATGAGCGCCACATCGGCGATGGTGGCATTGGTAATGAACGTTTTGGTTCCGTTGAGAATCCAAGAGTTCCCGTTTTTCACGGCGGTCGTCTTGATGGACGCGGCGTCAGAGCCGGCTTCCGGTTCCGTGAGGCCAAAGCAGCCGATGAGTTCCCCTTTGATTATGCCGGGCAGATATTTTTTCTTCTGCTCTTCGCTGCCAAACAGGCGGAGCGGCATGCCAAAAAGCCCGCTGGAGGCGCCGCAGGATAAAAAGGTGGACGCGCAGGAACTGGCGACCGCTTCCCCCGCGATGGCCTGGCTGATCAGGTCGAGATTCGTTCCGCCGTAAGCCTCCTCGTGTCCAATGCCGAGATAGCCGATGCCTGCCATCTTCTTGATATTTTCCTTGATCAGCCCGGGGACTTCTTCATGGGGCGCTTCATCCAGCAGCGCGGCGCGCGGTTCGATTTCCTTCGTGCAAAACTTCGTGAAATTGTCCTTTATCGACAACTGTTCCGGTGTAAAATCATAGTTCATGGCATTTTCTCCTTCGATGAATGTCTGGTTATTCTGCTTCCGGCCTCCGGCTACATAAAGCTCAGGATGCGGGAGATGATAAATTTCTGCATTTCCGATGTCCCTCCGCCGATCTGCGCCAGTTTCACATCCCTCAGGAACCGCTCGATCGGATATTCGTGGATGAAACCGTAGCCGCCGAAGATCTGTACCGCATCGCTCGCGGCTTTGATGCCGTAGTCGCCGACAACCGATTTTGCGATGGACGTATGCAAATGATTCAAAGGCTTGCCGGAATCTTTGTCGTAAGCCACGCGGTAAACGACCATTTTCGCGGCCTCTTTGATCATCTTGATGTCCGCCAGTTTATGCTGGATCGCCTGGAAGGCGTTGATCGGCTTGCCGAACTGCACCCTTTCCTGGGAGTATTTGGTGCAGGCCTCGATGGCAAACTGCAGGGCGCCGACGAAAGGAGCCAGAAGGGAGCTGCGGTCCCAGGACAGGGTCTCGTGGGTGTATTCAAACCCCTTGCCGACCTCGCCCAGCAGGTTTTCTTCCGGAACTTCGCAGTTGTCCAGAATCACTTCGGAAGTGGTGGATGCCCGCACGCCCATCTTGTGGAACGGCGCGCCGGTGGAGAATCCGGGAAAGCCTCTCTCCACGATGAAAGCGGTGATTCCCTTGTGCTTGAGGGCCTTGTCCACCGTTGCATACACAACGCAAACGTTGCAAACCGGCGCGTTGGTAATGAAGGTCTTCGTCCCGTTGAGGATCCACTTGCCGTCTTTTTTGACCGCCGTGGTCGTGATGGACGCGGCGTCCGAACCGGCGCCCGGCTCCGTCAGTCCCATGCACCCGATCCATTCGCCGCTGGCCAGCCTTGGAACGTACTTTTTCAACTGTTCGGGCGAGCCGTGCTTGAAGATCGTGTCCGTGCACAGGTAGGTGTGGGCGCCCAGGGCAAGCAGATGTCCCTGATCGACGCCTGCATGGCCGAGGGCTTCGCCGGCCAGGCAGCAGGTCTCCACACTGGCGCCCGATCCGCCCAGTTCTTCCGGAAACGGAAGACCCAGGATGCCCATCTCACCCAGTTTCCGCCACACCTCCATGGAGAACTCGCTTTTGAGATCCGCCTCCTCGACCAGCGGCACAATTTCTTTTTTTGCGAACTTATAGACCGAATCTCTGAACATTAATTGTTCTTCCGTAAAACCGAATTCCATGAATGCCTCCTTTAATGCATTATTTTCCGTTGACAATTCTGGAGAGAATCTGCTCCTTGATCTGCTCCTTGATCTCACTGTAATTGAACGCCTCGCTGTCAATCGCATACTGAATAATGGTTCCCTCGATGAGGGCAATAATAATAACGGACGTCAGTTTCACGTCTTCGACCGTAAAGACGCCTTTAGCCACTCCTTCCTGAATAATCGCCGCAATCTCATCGCGATAGCTCTGGAAAAGCCTGACATTCGCCTGGCGAATCCTGGCGTCATGATTGATCTGCGCCCAGAAATCGATGAGCACGTAAAAATAAGCCTTTTCCTTGTCCACCAGAGCGAAGGCCTCGTCACAGAAGGCCACCAGCTTGTCCCTGGGCTCGGTGAGCTCGCCGAGCGCCTTTTTAAGACTGTCCCGAAGATTGGCGTTCATCTCCTTGAGCAGCTTGAAAAGAAGGTCTTCCTTGTTTTTGAAGTAATAGTGGACCAGCCCCGTGGATAGGCCGGCTTCTTCGGCAATATCCTTGATGGTGAAATCGTTGTACCCCTTCTGCGCAACCACCTTGTAAGCCGCCGCCGTTAACTGGGCGCGTCTCATGTTCAATAAATCATGTTTGTTCCGTTCATTCATCTCTTCAGCAACGCTTTCCTGGTCGGTTGTTGTGCCTTGAAGTTTTCAACACCACCCCGCGCTCAACACACGGATTCCCGCTCCGGCCAGCATTTCCTCCTGTCCGGCCCACTCGGCATCGGTGATCCACCGGTCGTATGCCTCCGGTGTATATTGCAGCCGATAGCGATTTTCTTCAAACGGCCGCGTTCCTCCCATGATCAGAGCTTTTCCCCGCACGCGCTCCACCGCGCCCGGATCCAAAAGAATAAAGCCGACATCGTCATACTCAAAACTGTCCTGGTGCTCTTGCAGGATCCCGGAAATCACGTCACCGATGCCGTCCAGCGGAATCCTTTCGAGAACGCCGCGCGCGGAGTCTGCAGGTGACTGGCGCAGATAGAAGCGCCACACATCATCGAACCCGTCCGTGGAAAGAAGCACCCGGTGGTGGGGGTCCGACACCCGGTGCTCCGTCACATCCACAATCTGCCTGCTTCTTCCGGCAAAATCCATGTTGCGCCCCGTCTGACGGCGAATCTTTCCCGTAAGACCGTCCATCACCGTTACAACACTGTCGCCTCCGTTCGCGATGATCAGAAAAACGTCTTTTCCTTCACGGCGAAGGGCGACGGCGCTGAAGGTCGTCTTATGCTGGTACTTCTGGCCGTCATAGACCCCGGTGTTCATCATGTCCTTCCAATCCCGGGCCGTTTCCGGGGAACCGGACCGCAAAAGCCTCTCCGACAACCGCTGCAAAAGATCCCGGGACGCCCAGGGGAAGCGCTCCGTGCCGTCCGCCACGGCGAAGACCAGGTGCTCGAAATCAAAGTAAAGGCAGTCCCCGTTGCCGTAGCCGCTGCGGATTTTATCGCTGCCGGTGCTGATTCCCCCGCACAGAGCCCCCGGCATCTTCAAGATCCGCTTGAATGGATTGATCTCAACCGTCGGCGACTCCTTTGCGGCCATCAGTCGATGACCCGAAAATACTCAATATCCCGAATGCTGCCCTTTCGTTCTCCGGCAAATACCGGCTCCACGCGGGCGCCCACCCGAATCTTCGCTTCATCCTCAATGTTGATGTAATGCTGGAACAGGGTATCGGCGCCGTCAAACTTGATAAACCCGTAACCATAGGGGACAGGTTTCTGCGCGCCCGTTTCCGGGTCGATAAACGCGTAGCGAAGAATTGTAAAGGTGCCGATAACCCCTTTCGGCCCCACTTCGACCCAGTCTTTCATCTGGACAAAGCAGTCTCCGCAGACGCCGCGCGGCGGAATATATACTTTCCCGCATTGGGGGCACTTGATCCCCAGAAACCGCTTATGGTCCCGGACCTCCGCAAAAAACTTGCTTCCGTGCATGCCCACGGAATACACGAAGGGCTGCACCGCGTCGCCCGATTCGATAATGATGTTTTCTTTTTCCGCCATGCTTGTTCCTCCTTGTTGCTTCAGGCCGGTTTTTTCTTTCCGTGCAGAATCATATCGGTCCACCAGCAGCCGCCGAAACCGCTGCTGAAGGCAAAGTTGACGTCCGGAACCTGCCGGCCTTCGGCTTTGCCCATCACCTGCATGGCCGCTTCCGCGCACCGGATCAGTCCGGTCGCCCCGATGGGGTTGCAGGAGATGACGCCGCCCGACGGGTTGATCGGCAGCTCGCCGCCCATATCGGTGTTGCCGTCCCAGATATACCGGGGCGCTTCACCCGGTCCCACCAGGCCCATGTCCTCGATCCAGATCAAACCGCCGAAGGAATAGGGCTGGTAGAGTTCGATGACATCCAGCTCCTTGCGCGGCTCTTTGATGCCCGCCTTCTTCCAGAGTTCCTGCGATCCCTCGCGCATGCTGGTCAGGCGGCCGTAATCGGCGTCGCCCAGGTAACTGTAGGAATGCCGCGCCGCCGTGCCCCAGATCCAGTCAGGTTTCGGGCAAATCTTTTCCGCGACCTCTTCACTGGCCATGATGACCGCGCACGCACCGTCCGACCGGGGACAAACGTCCAGAAGATGGATCGGATCCGCCAGCATCGGTGAGGCCAGCACTTCTTCAAGACTGACCTCCTTGCGAAGCTGTGCGTGCGGGTTGTTCATCGCGTGTTTCCGGTCGCGAACACTCACCCGGGCGCCGTCGCGGTCCGTCGCACCGTAGCGGGCCATATAGGCCTGCGCTTCCGCTGCGAGTCCCGATATTGCGCCGGCAAATACCAGGCGGTCCCAGATGGGATCAAACGCCGTGGTGATGGCGCCGGTCGTGTCCGATTCGGAGTTCTTTTCCCAGCCGATGATCAAAACACGGTCAAACATTCCCGAACCGACAAGATGGTACCCGCCGATGGCGACGGTGCATCCGGTGGTTCCTCCGGTGGTCAGCTTGATAATGGGCTTCATCGTCCCGCCGGAGCCGTCCACGCTCCAGCAGTCCACGTAGTTAATCCCTTCAAAATGGTCCATGTTCCCGATGACGATGGCGTCGATGTCCTTCAACTTCAGGTCGGCATCCGCCAGCGCACGGGCAACGGCCTCATGAATCAGCTCCTGTCCGTTAACGTCGGGGCGATGGCTCTTATGGAAGGTCTGTCCGGTTCCTACAATTGCAACTCGTTTCGCCATGGTTTATCCTCCTACTTGTCCTTGTCCAGAATCCACACACAGTGGGACTGGCCGCCCAGCCCGTTGACACCCTGCACTAGGCCGGTCTTCGCTTTTTTCACCTGAAAACCGCCCGCGTCTCCACGAATCTGCCGGACCACCGCGGCCATGCTGTAGAGGCCGGCGGCGATTACGGGATGTCCGGAAAGCAATCCGCCGGAGGCGTTCACCGGCAGTCTGCCATCGAGGTTGAAGTCTCCCCGCTCCAGCTGTTTTCCCGCCGCCGCGTCATCGGCAAGGCCCATTTCTTCCAACCACAGAAGCTCCTGATACGTAAAAGCGTCGGAGACTTCCGCAACGTCGATTTCTTTTTTCGGGTCGTGGATACCGGCCATCGCGTAGGCCTTCCTTGCCGCTTGGACAAGCGAACGGGCACGGGAGAGGTCCCGGTCCCCGAAAAAGAAACTGTCCGCGCAGAAGGACACGCCGCGCACCCAGACCGGCTTCTGCCGAAACTTCTCCGCCACCGATTCGTGGGCGATGATGACCGCCGCGCAGCCGTCGGATACCGGAGAGCAGTCCAGCTTGTGAAGCGGATCCGCCAACATTTCGGATTCCAGAACATCCGAAACGGTAAGGTTCAGAGGAAGCTGCGCCAGCGGGTTTTTAAGCGCGTTGCCGTGGTTCTTCACGGAAACCAGGGCCAACTGTTCCGCGGTCGTCTTTGTGCGGTGCATGTAGGATCGGGCCTGCATCGCGCAGGCGGTGATCATGTCCATGCCCAGGCTTCGCTCGTAGATGGGATCAAAGGCTGCGTTGGTAATAAGACTCGACACGCTCTCGGAACCTTTCGTATGCCCCGTCACCAGGGTGGTCCGGTAGGAACCGGATAGAGCCCTCGTCATGCCGTAAAAAGCGCCGTAGGTGCCGTCGCCCTCGACACAGGAGATGTTTTTGTGGGCCGCGCCGCTGGCGTCTCCCACGGCCATGCAGGAAATCGTCCGGCCGTCCCAGAAGTCGCTGGAGGTGGTCACCACGTTGTCAATGTCGTCCATGGTCATCCCCGCGTCGGTGAGGGCCTTGTTCACGGCCTCCCACGCCATGTCGGCAAAGGTTTGTCTGATTTTTCTTTTTTCAATTTTCGTCATTCCGACGCCGATGATCGCTGCTCTGTCCATAGCTGTGACTCCTTCCCTATTTGACCGGTTTGAAATGCGAAATATCGCGGATGGTTCCTTTGCGCGCCTCGGAGTAAACCGCCCGGACGCGCATTCCGATGCTCACATCTTCGGGCCGGACGCCGTCCAGATAATGCAGCAGGGCGGTATCGGCGCCGTCGAGTTGAATCAGCCCCCAGATCACCGGAACCTTTCTGTCCGCGGGAATGGCGGCAAACGCCCGCCTCGCCACGGCAAACGATAGAACGGTCCCTTCATCGGACACATTCACCCATTCCATGTTTTCGGTGAAGCAGCGCGGGCATATCTTGCGCGGAGGCAGCAATACCTTGCCGCAGTCGCCGCATTTTGTCGCGGTGATTTTCTTTTCATCGCGCAGCGTCACAAAAAACCGGGTCGCCGTATCGCCCGCCCACCAGGAATAGGGAACGTTGATCTGGCTTTGGTAAACCATCGGCTCAATGCCTTGAAATTGATCGGACATGATTTTTCTCCTATGGGTTGCGCCCACCCCCGCGAGCGCAGCGGGAGGGGCAGATGAATTGGCCTATCTTCCTATAATATACCTGTGCGGATCCACTTCCTCGCGAAGAATCCGCAGTTCATCTTCATGGGGCGGCTCCGTCTCCGTGATCCGGTCGGCCCAGAGAAGTTCAAAGCCGCAGTTGTCCTGGATATCCGTCCGGTTGTACCCGGGATTGATGTTCAGCACTTTCATCCGCTTGGAGGTGTCGTCAAAACCCATGATCGCCATATTGGTGATAATCCGGTAGGGGCCGGTCCCCTTGGGAAGCCCCGCCTCATAGCGTGAATTCCCGCCGCTCAGATATCCCGGGGACGTAATGAAATCGATCTTGTCCGTGAAGCGCTTGGAATCCTGCGGCGTCATCACCATGGTCCGCCAGCACAGGGAAGCCAGATCGTTGGCGCCGCCGGACCCCGGAAACCGCACTTTCGGCTTCGCGTGATTGCTGCCGATCATGGTGGAATTGATGTTCCCGTACATGTCGATCTGCGCACCGCCCAGAAAGGTGTAGTCCACCATGCCGCGCTGACAGGTCTCCATGATATCCGGCATGGAGCTGGCCAGAATGGCCTTGTGAAACGTCCGCGAGTCCCCCACCGAGATCGGCATGGACGGAAGAATCGGCGCGACGCCGCCGGCTTCAAACATGATGGTGAGATTGGGCGAATGCGTCTTTTGCGACAGCATCGCCGCGGCACAGGGCGCTCCCGTTCCCACGACGACGGTAGCTCCGTTCTCCAAATTTCGCGCGGCCACGCAAATCATCAGTTCCATTGCATTGTAATCCGCCATAGTACTCCTCCTTATCGATTATGCGTCAGATGCTCAATGGCGCGCAGCTTCAGCATTCTCGCAATGCCCCCGTTGAGCTCCAGGTATTCGTAGAAATTCTTCGTGTCCAGAATCTGCTTTTTGAAAAATTTTCTGAACTCTTCGGGATCCCGCTCGATTTTGAGCCATTGCCGGATATGCTCCTCATCGGAAAAATATTCGTAGGGCATATTTCCGGGATAGCTGCCATAGGGCACTTCCACAACCGCATCGACGCACCAGAACGGAATGAAGGTTGCGGTCGGCTGGCGCCGGATTTCATCATTGGAGATAATTCTCTCGGTGGTGATCACCACGCGTTTGGACGCCTTGGCCAGGTCCTGGTCCGACACGGTCGATCCGAAAACGTGCGCGTTCCCGTAAACATCGCACTCATGGACATGGATGGCGGCAAAATCCGGATACAGGGCCGGAAAGGCGACGAACTTCTGACCGGTGAAGGGGCAGAGAATTTCCTTGGCCGCACTGTACCGGAACGTATCGGTTCCCATGATGTTGCGCGCCGGAAGAAAGGAAAGCCCCATGGCCGCCGCTTTGATCCGCCAGGAAAGGGTTGCGTTTGTCCATTCCGTAAGCTTGATTTTCCCGCTCTCCACCGCGCGGCGCGCGTTGGGGGAAAGGCCGCGCGCCTCCAAACCGATGATGTAGGCGATATCCAGGCGGTCAACGCATTCCCCGCCAACCAGAATCTGCATGTCATGCGTGGCAGTGTGGCCGGCAAACGCCAGATTTTTCTTTCCCTGGCGGGCGATTTCGTGCAAAACCGCCGTCGGAATGCGGTTGGCGCCGAATCCGCCGATGGCGACATAGTCGCCGTCTTTGACCAGTCTTTTCACCGCGTCGTCCACTGTGGTGACTTTGTTGACCATGGCGCGTGATTTATTGCGGAAAAACTCCCTCGCCTTATCCGCGTCCGGATCAGAGAAAAGTTGATTCTGTCCCTGCTTCAATTCCACATCTTTATTCATAGTTCTCCACCTTCTTGACTAAGGTTTTTAATCCCGCTTTGGCGGGACGAGAGTTAATTCTCCGTAGCTTGCTGCGAGGCGGTTGATTCACCGTCTGTCGGCTCACGCCCGGGACTGCTTTTGCCCGTAAAGCTCGTCGACCGCTTCTTTCCCGTACATCTCGTCAATCAGATCCTGATACTTCTCATTAATCACCTTGCGTTTCAGTTTGAGCGTCGCCGTCAGTTCGCCGCCTTCCTGGGAAAAATCCGTTTTGATGATTCGGTAATCCTTGATGGTTTCATATTTGGCCAGATGCGTGTTGCGCTCATCGACATGTTTCCTGACAATCGCCAGGAAGCGGTCATTGTCCAGCAGGTCCGCCGGTTTCTGATAGGGGATTTTCTCATCGTCGGCGATCATCGCGGCAATATCCAGATCAATGTTGCACAATCCGGTCAGGTATTTTTTTCTTTCACCGATCACGATAAACTGGGTAAACAGCGGATCGGTTTTGAACAGCCCTTCGATCATCTGCGGAGCGATGTTTTTGCCTCCGGAGGTGATGAGGAGATCCTTCTTGCGGTCCGTGATGAGGAGATTGCCTTCCTCGTCGAACTTCCCGATGTCGCCCGACATCAAATATCCGTCCGGCGTGAAAACGGCTGCGGTCTCCTCGGGCAGCTTCCAGTATCCTTTCATGACATTGCCGCCCTTGATCAGAATCTCTCCGTCTTCGGCAATCTTGATCTCCTGGCCGGGCATCGGCTTTCCGGTCGTGCCGATGCGAAAATCGGCCAGGGACTGGATGGACGCCGGCGCCGTCGTTTCGGTCATGCCGTATCCCTGAATGACCGTAATTCCGGCGGCGTTGAAGAACCGGATAATTTCCGGCGCCGTGGGCGCACCGGCGGCCGTCATCCATTTCAGCCGTCCGCCCAGCTTCTCCTGAAGCTTTTTGAAGATGACGGCATAGGCGATTTTGTATTTCAATTTCAACCCGAGCGGGATGGGCTTGTGATTCTCGCGAAGTTCGCTGATCCGGCTGCCGACCTCCTGCCCCCAATGGAACACCTTCTGCTTAAAGGGGGGCTGTTCTTTCACCTGCGTGATGATTTTCTGATAAACTTTTTCGCACACACGCGGAACGGCCAGAATCATGGTCGGCCGCTTTTCCTCGAAGTCCGTCAGAAGCGTGTCGATCGACTGCGCATAGGAAATGGTAATCCCGCGGTGCATGGCGTAGAAATGACCGGGAATCCGCTGAAACACGTGGGAGAGGGGAAGAAAAGCCACCAGCACGTCCTGATCGTCGGCAAACGGAGGCTGGACCGCGTCCAGCGATTTCACAATCCAGAAAACGTTCCCATGGCTGATCATGGCGCCCTTGGGCAAGCCGGTCGTGCCGGACGTATATACGAGCGTGGCCAGGTCGTCGACGGTCACATCCCGGGAGAGCTTCTCAAAAAGGGAAGGGTCTTCGGCATGCTTTTTTCTTCCCAGTTCCATCAGCGCCGTAAAGCTCATGACGGTGGGATGGCCCTGGGCGTCTTTTTCCTCCATCACGACGATCTTTTCAATGCCGGGGCACCGCTCTATGACGGCCAGTACTTTTTTGAGCTGGCCCCGGTCTTCCGTCACAATAACCTTTGACTCGGAATTATTGAGGATGTACTCGATCTCCTCGGCCGTCAGCGTCGGATAGATTGGAATCACGCAGGCG
Organism: uncultured Smithella sp.; assembly: GCA_964626775.1. Lineage (GTDB taxonomy): Bacteria > Desulfobacterota > Syntrophia > Syntrophales > Smithellaceae > UBA8904. The sequence continues at coordinate 12,537 of CAZVGQ010000018.1, forward strand.
CCGATTCCCAGCGCGCCCATGTCGGTGTAGATCCACTCCAGCCGGTTTTCGGACAGAATGGACACCATATCCCCTTTGCGAATTCCCAGGGCATACAGCCCCATGCCGACGGCACGCGACCGCTCGTAGTATTCGTTCCATGTGGCGGTGTGCCACACGCCGTTTATCTTTTTTTCAACGGCAAGACGGTCTTGATATTTTTGAACGCGGTTCCTAAAAACGTCGTTCATGGTTTTTTCCGTTACTTCCATTGAGCGTTCCCCCGAATGAATCTGAGGCGGCGCTGCAGATGAAATCATCTGCAGCGCCGCCTGTCATTTATCGCTTCTTAATCCCCATGATCAGTCGAGCTTCATCCGTGGTGGCCACCGGGCGTCCCAGACAGTTGGCGATATTCACCGCCACCTCCACCTGCTCGTAACTCCCCTTGGCCAGCGCTCCGTTCGGCATCCGGATGTTGTCCTCCAGGCCGACCCTCATATGACCGCCGAGGATGCAGGACTGCATGATGCAGGGATATTGATCCGTCCCGACGCCGCAGGTAGTGAAATTCGCTTTCGGGGGAAGCGCGTTCATCATGGCGATGAAGGATTCGGTCCGGAACTGCTGACCGCCGGCGACGCCCCACACGAAGTTGAAGTTCATCGGATCGCTGAAGATGCCCTGCTTGCCGATCATGATGGTATTGTCCAGACCGCCCATGTCGTAGCATTCGATTTCCGGCTTCACGCCGTTTTCTTCCATAGCTTTGGCGAAGTCCTGCAGCATGCCGAAGGTGTTTTCAAAGACGTAATCGATAAAGATCTTCCCGGTTTTGCGGTCCACGATGCCGAAGTTCATGGTGTTGGTGTTGAGCGACGCCATCTCGGGTTTGACATAAACAATCTGGGAGATCCGCTGCTCGGCGGTCTTGCCCATGCCGACGGCGGAGCTCAAACAGACGATAAGATCCGGACACTTTTCCTTGATTGCGTCATACGTCGCCTTGATCCTTGCGTGGTCATGGGTGGCCATTCCTCCGTCTTCCCGGGCGTGCACGTGCACCATCGCCGCGCCGGCCTTCCAGCACTTGTAGGCTTCTTCCGCGAATTCCTCCGGTTTGTAGGGTACGGACGGATTCTGATTTCTCATCGTAGCGGCGCCGGTCAGCGCTGCGGTAATGATAACGGGCTTGGACATATCGGGTCTTCCTCCTTTTCTGGTTGATGCTTCTGCGGGTTCATCTGCCGGAACCCATTGTTTTCTGCGAGCGTTCACTTCGTGAATCGACGCCTTTTCAGCCGCGGGTTTGAAATGATCAATATCGAGGATGGTATTGGTCGTTTCCTTCGCGAATACCGCCTCGACCTTCATTCCGATCCTGACGTCCTCGATTTTGCACTCCTCCAGGATGTGCGCAAACGGCGTGCCGGCCCCCTCCAGCTTGATAAGGGCCAGGACAAACGGCGCTTTGCGCGGCAGATGCTTGTCGTCATAGCGCACCACCGTGAAGTTCGTCACCGTGCCCGTGCTTTCCAGTTCAACCCACGCGTCGCGAATATCGGTAAAATCCACGTCGCAGACCTGCCGCGGCGGCAGATAGACCATATCGCAGGTGGGGCATTTGACTCCCATGATCTTCTTCTGGTCCCGGAGGGTTGTAATGAACCTGCTGCCCACCCGGCCTGCAAAGTAAGAATAAGGGAGCGCCATTTTGCCTTCGACTTGATAGCTGTCTTCGAATTCTTTCATTGAATTTGTTGTCATTTCCCGTCTCCTTACTCATCGATCTCGAAATATTTAATATCCCAGATGTCGCCGATCCGGTTTTCTTCCCAGACGGGGCGAACGCGGGTCCCCTTCTTTTCATTCCAGCCCATCTGAATCTTTTCAATCTGATCCTTCCGTATAAAGTGCGGCAGGGTTTCGTTGCCCTTACAGCCGTCCAGGAGGACGTTGACTCCTCCGTAAGGGGTTTCCCTGGCCACACCGGTCAGCGGATCAGGCATGGCGTAATAGATGATGTCCATATAGCGGACTTCACCCTTGGGCCCGACCTCCACGAATTCACCGGCACGCACGCGGCACTCTGCGCAAACTTCCCGCGGCGGCAACTGCAACCGGCCGCACTCGGGACATTTATTCGCAAATATTTTTTTATCCTTCAGCCCTTTGAGAAACTTGCCCATGATGGGGCCGGTTGAAAACTTCTCGTTCAACGATATGGTCTTTTTGAGAACCAGCAGTTCCTGTTCCTGAACATTGCCTGCCATGGGATCTTTGTATTTTTCGAACAAAACGGGCCATTTCGACGCCATCATGTTGATGTCGCCTTTTGCGGAGGCTTTGCCGGCCGCCAGAATGCTCTGCGCGTCAATCTTGCCAAGAATGAAATCAACATAATCTTTGGCGTCATTGAATTCCAGTGTGACCGTCGGCTTGCCCTCGATGGCCGTCGTAACCGTGCAGATCTTATCCTTAATAAAGACGGTCCACTTGCCGCCGTCGGGTCCGCCAAGATCGAACCCAAAGGAAGCGGTGAGCCCCTCGGCTTCTTTCGCCTTGAAACGCGGAACGATGGTGGCAAACATGTCGGCCAGATACTCTTTCGTCGTCATCTCTTTCTTGGGAATGACAAATTTGCGGAACAGTTTGCCGGTTTTTCCGAACGCTCCCATGTCGCCTTCCACCTTGAATTTGCCGCTCATAAATGCGTTGGTTGCATCGACCTTGCCCGTGTTGACACCGACAAACGTTTCCCCGTCGGCTGACATGGTCGCCACGCATCCCGCCAGCGTGTCGGCCTTCTCCAACAACATCGTGTTATTCGTAATGGTCAGTCTCCACTTGCCCTCATCGGCAATGTCATAGCCGAAAACGGCATCGACATCCTTGGCGCCCTCGGGACGGAAGCGTTCCTTCATTGTATTGAATATATCTTCTACTTTTACTCCCCAGTATTCTGCCATGATCATCCTCCTACCAGTTAAGTTCCTTTTCGAGCATTGTCATCACGGTCCACATGGTGCCTCCGAACCCTGACGCGAGCGCGTGATTGACCGGAGTCGGGATCTGATGCGGGCCCGCATTGCCTCGCACTTGAAGAGCCGCCTCTGCGACCCGGACCAGCGCCGTTGCGCCGATCGGGTTTGATCCGATCACGCCGCCTGACGGATTGATGGGCATCTTGCCGCCGATCATGATTTCCTTGTCCTCGATAAGCCTGAGGTGCTCATCCCCCTTCAGATCAAAGAAGTCCCGAATCCAGTCAATGGCCCACCAGGTCGCCGGATCGTACATTTCGAACACGTCAAAATAGTTTAAAGGATCTTTAATGCCGTTGCGTTTGAAAAGCTGCTCTGCCGCAAATTTATGCGTCTTTAGAACAGGATACTTCCGGTCGTAGCCGAAAATCGTGAAATTCTCTTCCTTGTGGGCGGTGATGTGGTCGCGGATCCAGACCGGGGTTTTGGACAGCTCTTTCGCCTTTTTCTCGCAGGCGTAAATGACACAGCAGGCCCCGTCCGACTGGGAGCACATTTCAATAAGTTTCAGCTCGCCGACGAGTTTCGGCGACGTCCGGATCAAATCGTCAATCTGATTGAAGTCCAAGCCAAACGCCCGGTGTGCATTGGGATTGAGACTCGCGTGCTTGTCCATGATGATCCGGTACATCAGCGATGCGCGGTTCGCGCGCTCGAGGCCAAATTCCCGCTCCACATCGTAGGCCGAGGAACCGGTGAGCGCTCCTGCCTGGATCTTTCTGAACCACAGTGGGCAGGCCATGTTGG
>CAZVGQ010000019.1:0-15717 GCA_964626775.1 uncultured Smithella sp.
CGTCTTTGAGGTGACAGCCTTCTTCGTCGCTTTCTTTGAGCGTCGGGGCAATCACATTGACGGCCAGCTTTTCGGCCTCGTTCATGATCATCACCAGATCTTCTTTGGTAAAATCCTTGAACGGTTCCGATTCGAACAGTTTCTCGATGCCGAGCTGTTCAAAAAGCACAAAATGCTGATCACGCGTGTTCACTAACAGATTGCTCATACATGACTTCCTTTCTCTCATTTATTTTTCCCGTTCATCCTTGTATCAAGGCAAAGGATTTCCGGTGGTTTGTCCGCTTTTGCGCATCTGATTTTGAATGCGTTTCCTATAGGAAGTCATTTTGGGATTGTCAAGAACATCTTGACCGGAACCGCAGGTGAATGCGCCGGTTTACGCGGAACCCCTCCGGGGGCATTTTTTGCGTCAAACATCAGGGGACTTGTTTATAAATTATTGAAATAATAAATATATTTGGAAAGATGCCTCATTTGTCCTTGCTGGACAAGAAACCGATCAGAGCCAGAAAGACAATGATCAGACCGACCCCGATATAAACATAGGTGTAGGTGTTGAGCATGAGTTCTCCCAGATCGGAGCGGAAGCTGGGATTCAGAAAAAAACCCCAGTACAGCGTGAAGCAGTAATTGATGATGAGGGCCAGCTTTACCCGTCCGAAAAGCAGGATCAGGGTGCTCAACCCCAGAAGCAGGGCCACCTGAGTAAGGGGCACGGCCAGTTGTGTGTCAAGAAGGGTTTCCATGGGTTTCCTTATAACGAACGAAAGCTTTCTTGTCTATAGCCTATTTTGCCTCGGTGCCGGAGTTTTCGGAAGAGGGAGGGGCCTCTTTGCCCCATGTTCCCAGCTGATAGTCGAAATCCCCGACGGGCCTGATGAACGTATATTCGAAGCTTTCCTTCACGAGACTGTTCGCTACGGTGCCGACGCTGCCGCTGGGAATGGACACGGGAAGCGATAGAATGAACAAGGCCGTGCCGACAACAACGGAGACGATGCCGACCGGCCGGATCAGCGCCACATCGAGGACCACGAGGTCGGACTGCGTGATATCGGCACATGCGGGCGCGGCGCTGGTGACGATGACCGTCACTACCACAATCAAAAGAACGGTCCATTTTCTTTTCATTTCATCTCCCCTGAAAACAGGTTCCATGGTTTCTTGTTTCCCCGTTTATTTCTAACCTACATTTTCTTTCGGGTCAAGGACTCCGCGTTGTCTGAAAAGGGAGTTACGGAGTAAAGCCGACCTTCCCATTGATTATGATTCCCTGTTGTGATAACCAGACTCAAAATCACCGACGCGGCGGCGACGATGACCGGAATTCCCGAAAAAATAATTGATTTCCACGTTCACCTGTTTCCGGACAAGCTTTTCGATGCCATTTGGGAAGCTTTTCTGAAGCAGTATAACTGGCACATTATTCATCGCTGTTATTACCGCGAGTGCATCGAGCGCCTTCGGCGCAACGGCGTGAACGTGATCGTATATTCCAACTACGCCCACCGCGCGGGCATCGCGGAAGAATTGAACCGGTGGAATGAGAAAGTCCTTCAGGAGTATGAAGATCTATACTGCTTTGCCGCATATCACCCGGATGACGACCACGCGCTGGACATGGCCCGCCGTCTTGTGGAAAACCCGAAAATCCTCGGATTCAAGCTCCAGCTCCTGGTTCAGAATTTTTATCCATACGACGAGCGGCTCTTCGGCCTCTACGATCTGGTGATGAAAAAGAACAAGCGCATTCTCTTCCACACCGGGACGGGACCCGTGGGGAATCCCTATGTCGGCCTTGAACCGTTCATGAAAGTTCTGGACCGGTTTCCCGACCTGCCCGCCACCATCGCCCATCTGGGAGCGCATGAATATGCAGGCTTCATGGAGCTTGTGGACCGGCATCCGGCTTTGTATCTCGACACCGCCTTCTGTTTTTTGCCCGCCCCCTACGAAGGGTATAACCAGGGCCCCGGTTATCTTGAAAAATATAAATCCAGAATTTTATACGGGTCGGATTATCCCAACCTGATCACGCCGTGGGAAGCGGAGATTGAAAACCTCCTGAAGATGAATCTCTCCCGGGAATTTTACGATCGGGTTTTTCACGACAACGGCGCCGCGTTGATCCGTTCCCTCACGGAACACTAGGGAAGCGGGCGGCGTCCCGCGGTTTACCGAAGCATTCAGGCGGCCCGCCTGCGCGCCGTTCGGGAGAAAAGGAGAAAGTTCATGAACCATGTCCACCACGTGCATCTTTTTGCGTCGAATATCGAAGAGAGCCTGGCCTTTTATCAAAATGCCTTTGGCGGGAAAATTATTCTGGACGAGAATATGGCCGGAGCAAGAAATGTGTTCATGAGAGTCGGCACGGGCCGGATTCACTTCTACGATCAACCGCCTTCCTATTCCGGCCGGGGAAGCATCCACCACTTCGGGATTCAGACGGACGACATCGAAGGCGTGGTCGAAAAGCTCAAAGCGATGGGCGTACCTTTCAAAAAGGGCGTCACGGACATCGGCGTCTGGAAATACGTCATGGTGCCCGCGCCCGATCATGTGCTCATCGAGCTGTTTCAGGTGAACCGCGACGCCCTTCCGGAGGCCTACCGAAGCTATTTTGATTGAACCGCCTCGCAGCAAGCTGTCGAGGCATGAAATGAAATCTCTGCGCACGGGGGCGTCATGGACCGGTGAACGACGCCTGCGCAAGGGTCGGGTACCGGCCCGCGCTGCCCAAAACATTGATGTTCTTGTTCTTGATCAGTTCGATCAACTCGGCGCGCGCCGGTCCGAGATACTTGCGGGGGTCAAACTCACCGGGGTTTTCAGCGAAGACTTTGCGAATCGCCGCCGTCATGGCCAGCCGGCCGTCGCTGTCAATATTGATTTTGCAAACGGCGCTTTCGGCGGCGCGGCGAAGCTGCTCTTCGGGAATGCCGACGGCCGCTTCCAGCCGGCCGCCGTATTGATTGATCATCGCGACATATTTGGGGACAACCGACGATGCACCATGCAGAACAATGGGAAATCCGGGAATGCGTTTTTCAATCTCTTCCAGAATATCAAAACGGAGCGAAGGGGGAACCAGGACTCCGTCTGCGTTCAGTGTGCAGTCCCGGGGTTTAAACTTGAACGCGCCGTGACTTGTCCCGATGGAGATCGCCAGGCTGTCCACGCCCGTCCGGCCGGCAAATTCTTCCACATCCTCGGGGTTTGTATAATGCGACTGCGCGTGGGAAACCTCATCTTCGATTCCGGCAAGGACGCCCAGTTCAGCTTCCACCGATACCTTCCGCGGATGCGCGTATTCCACGACTCTTTTCGACAAGGCAATATTCTCTTCAAAGGGAAGATGCGACCCGTCGATCATGACGGATGAAAATCCGCTGTCGATGCAGGATTTTGCCAATTCAAAACTGTCGCCGTGGTCAAGGTGCAGCGCGATGGGGATCGTGCCGCCCATCGTTCGGGCAAAGGCGACGGCGCCTTGCGCCATATACCGCAGAAGGGTCTGATCCGCGTATTTCCGAGCGCCGCCGGATACCTGCAGAATGACGGGGGATGCGGTTTGAACGCAAGCGGTAATGATGGCCTGAAGCTGTTCCATATTGTTAAAGTTATAAGCGGGAACGGCATACTTTTCAGCAAAGGCCTTCTGAAACATTTCCCCTGTGTTCGACAAACCCAGCGATGGATAGCTTACGGCTTCATTCATTTTTTAATCTCCCAGAGACCTCATCTTTTTCCCGGCTTTGAGATTTTCCTCGATCTTCTCCAGCGTCACTCCCCGGGTCTCCGGAACGAAAGCGGCGACGAAGGCGATGGCCAGGACGCAAAAGAAGGCAAACAGGAAAAAGATGGAGGCATGCCCGTGAGTCTCCATGAAGGTAAGGGCGTTGTCCATCAGCAGACCGGCGAAGGTCCAGTTCACCATGGTTGTCACGGTCATTCCCACTTCACGTCCTCTGAGCGGAAAGATCTCCGAGCAGACCAGCCAGGCCACCGGCCCCCAGGAAACGGCAAAACCGAAGATGTAGAAAATAACCGCTGCCAGCAAAACAACCTTGGGCGCTAGGCCGATCGCCGCCGGGTCGGACGGGTTGCCGATATAAGCAAAAGCTCCGCCCGCGGCCGCCATGCTGATCATCATGCACAGGGCGCCCACATACAGAAGCTTCTTTCGGCCCCATTTTTCCACAAGCCGGATGGCGGGAAAGGTGAAGAGCATGTTGACCGTCGGCACGGTCATCATCGCGATCATGCCGGCCAGTCCCGCGTATCCGAAAATGGTCGGGGCGTAGTAAATCATTACGTTGATTCCCACCAGCTGCTGGAACACCTGCAGGAAAATTCCCACCAGCAGAATTTTGATGAAGTAGCCTTTCAACAGGTTGCCGATCCGGAAACCCCGGCTGCCTAATGTCGCCTCCATATCCTGAATTTCGCGCAGGATGTCTTCCGGCGTGTTGAGCGTTTTTTGAAGAACCGCCGTTGCCTCATCCTTTCTCCCCTTCAGCATGAGCCACCGCGGACTCTCCGGCAGAAAAAGGCTTCCCGCGAACATCAGGCCGGCAAACACAACAATTACGGAAAACATCAGGGGAAGCGCCGTTCCGGGGGTGGAGATCCACTGGGCGATGATGAAGTTGGTCAGGGAGATCAAAAAGATGCCGATGGTGATGAGCAGTTGAAACAGCGTTCCCATGGCGCCGCGAATCGAAGCGGGGGCGGTTTCCGACAGATACAGCGGTACGATGAAAGAGGCGATGCCGATGGCAAATCCCAGCAGAAATCGGCAGGCGTACATGACCGCCAGCGGGGGAAGCAGCGCGGAGACAAGGGAAGAGGCGCAGAAGATGAAGCCTGAAAGCACCAGGCTCTTTTTTCGCCCCAGGGCTCTGGCCAGAAGGCCCGAGAGAAGCGCGCCGATGACGCCGCCGGTCGCCAGAATGGAGGAATAATGTTCGGCGGTCTGAAGGTCCATTCCGTAAACCTTCCGGATCGTGTCCAGGGAATTGGCGATGAATCCCTGGTCCAGTCCGAAGAGGAGGCCGCCCAGCGCCGCGGTTCCGCAAATGTAAAAAACAGTGGTCTTGTATCCTGATCTCATGTCGCCTCCCCGAAATCCTGGATTAAAAATCTATGCTGATCTTCGCGCCGACGGCCAGCGCGTTGGAAATGGAGCCGGTTCCCGCAGGCCGGATGATGTACTGGATGTCCGGCTGAATGCCGATTCCCCGGCCGACGAGGAACAGGTGGTTCAGTTCGATGACGGCTTCGTGGCTTTTGGTTTCCAGTCCGGCGGCGGCAAGGCCTGTTTTGTATTCACTGCCGAACCAGCCGGCCGTGACGGCAAGGCCCGTCCGGTCCCGCGGACGGATGCGGAAGAGCCCCTCATAGACGAACCCGGCGTTAAAGTAGCTTGTCATCGGATTGGTCTTGTCCGTGAGGCTCAGGACCAGCGAGCCGAAGGCGGAAAGTCCCCGTCTTTCGCCGGGCGATTCGCGGTAAAGCATCTGATCCGCGAGCAGCCAGATCATCGCGTCGCCGGTGGTGGTGACGTTTCCCGTCCTGCTTACGTCCTGAAACCGGCCGGTCATGTAAAATCCGCCGATCTTGTAAACGCCCGGCAGAGCGCTCACTGAACCGCGGTGGACGTGATATCGAAGCTCGCCCGCCAGCGTGACGCCGTTATTGCCGAACCCCCACCATGTGCCGTGCAGGTTTTGATTTTCACCGGCCGGGTCGCCTTTTTTTCCCTCCGGATCTCCGTCGTAGAGGGCGGCCTGGAAGGTCCAGTTGCGAGACGGTGTGTCCAGGGCCGCCCGTGCACCCCACGTTGCCAGCGGGTAGGCGGTGAAGGTGAAGGGATTTTGGAGAAAAACCGGCTTCGGGCTGCCGCAGAAGGAGTTGTTGAGGAACTGGCAGTAAAGATCCGAGCGGAGAAAGTCATCGTTGGCGACCAGACGGCCGTAGGCTAAATCGAGCAGGTTGTCCGCGAGGCGGGTGGTGAACTGCACGTTGACCAGTTTGAAGGTCTGTCCGCCGTAAAGTTCTTGGACGGGAAAGGTGTTCCCGCCCTGCGAGGGGGCGATAAAGCGCGAAGATACGCTGTCACCGTCACGCTGCGACATCTTGACCAGAAACGTGGTATGGGGAATGCCGGTGAGCTTTGCCAGGTCGAACTGGAACTCAAGGCCGATGTTGTCGGCGTAGGTCCCGCCTCGTTTTTCGCCGCCTGCAACATTGAACATGGTTTCCGTCGAGTAGTTCAGGCCGACCCGGACGCCCGAATTTTGCAGACGGTCCCGCACACCGCTCCAGTTCCCGGTCAGGTAGTCGCGGGTCGAAAAGGCGGTTGAGGCGGCCGGCGCGCTTTCCTGTGCGGCTGCGCCCCCGTAAAAGAAAAGAAGCAGGACGATGGCCAGGGCGGCAAGAGGTGAGGCGCGATGAAAAAGAGTCGGTCGGATCATGGACGTTTTGCTCCTTCCCGTGTGGTGATGCGCTATTTTTTCAAATAATCATGGACCACTTTTCCGTAAGGCAGCGTCAGGTCGGACGTAAAATGAACGCACGACACAATTCTTTTGACGGGGAGCGAGGCCACCGGCGCCAGTGCGTGATGAAACAACTGAAGGGCGGCGGGTCCCGTCCAGGCGCCCTTGACCGTCACGTCTCTGAGGTTGTACTGCACCAACTGCCGGACGGCGGTGGAGCCGTCCGGGCCGGGAATGATTTTGAGAAGATAATTGGGAACGTCTTCCAGCGACTTTTTAATGGCCTGGCCGTCCACCGGCGCGTGCTTGAATCCCATGGTGCCGACGGCGACCTCCACGGAACCGTACTTCAAGCGTCCTACCAGCGTGTCTTTGCTGACGGGATCGACGCCCAGCGACGGATAAGCCAGTTTTTTCGGGAAGCCCCAGATCTCGCGCCCCGCGACAATCGGCGCCTCGTCATCCAGAAACATGGAGAGCACATACAGCCCTTTTTGTCCTTTGAAGACGACCGGGACAACCTGGCCGGCTTCGGTGTAGCTTCCAAACCCGCTGGAGTCGGGCATTTTAATGAACTCGAACTTGACCACCGCTTCGGGGATTTCCAAAGGCTCGGGCACCTGTTTGCGCAGCGCTTCCATGTCGGTTTCGTAGGTGATGATGAGAAACTCCCTGTCGATGAAGCGATAGGGTCCAGGAGGATAGGACGGACTGTGCGCCGGCATGGCGAAGGCGCTTACGACGGGGGCTTGTTGACCGGCATTTTCGGCGGCGCAAACCCAACCGCAGGACAAACACCAGAAAGCGACGGCGAGGCAAATCAGGATTTTCTTCATAGGCTTCTCTCTCCTTTTGGTTTCATCATCTCAAAGGTTCAACGGCCTTCTTTGGCCGCGGGGCCCGAAAATCGCTCATATCATTTCGCTAGGCCGCGTTTTTCTCACCGCGGCGCACGCGCTTTTCCGCCCATTCGAAATAGGTTTCGATGACGTAGAGCGCCTCCTGGATGGTGGGGTAAACGGGGAATCCCGCCTTGCGCAGCGCGTTGAAGGTGGAAATCCGGACGCGCTCCGCCTCGAGATCATTTTCCAGAAAGCACGACAGGACGGGGATCACCGGTTTCTTGATCTGGTCGGCCATTGCCATGATGCTGTCCGCGCTGTTGGTCACCTTGAGAAACACTTCCGCGTGCATGATGTATTCAACGGAAAAATAGGGAACGATCACGTCGATGTTTTCGTCTTCGTCGAGGGCTTTCATGGTGTGCAGCATCACGTTGAAGTCAAAGCCGAAGGCTCCGAGATCGACGGGATTGGTTGTCGAGGTATTGACCCCCATGATTTTTTCACTGATCATCCGCTGGGTGCGGGGGCTCAGTTCGGGAAGCAAAACCCCGGAGGCCACGGCCAGATCGGAAAACAGCACGGAGATGCCGCCGCCGGCACCCATGAATCCCACGCGCCTTCCGCGCGGGAATCGCTGCGCGGTGCCGAGCATCGCCAGATTCATCAGCTCTTCGAAATCATCCACCAGTAGGCCGCCGTGTTGCCGCACGGCCGCGGCCCAGATCGTATAATTGCTGGCCATGGCGCCCGTGTGGCTGGCCGCCGCCTTGGAGCCCAGCTCCGTTTTTCCCCCTTTAAGAATAATCACCGGCTTTTTGGCCGTTGTGCGCCTCAGCGTTTTCAGAAATTTGTTCACATCCTTGATGTCTTCAACGTAGCACGCGATCAGACGGATCTTGTCGTCTTCCCCCAGATATTCCAGATAATCCTCCAGTCGCAAATCAATCTGGTTCCCGTAGGAGACCACTTTATTGAGCCCGATGCCCCGGGTGGTTGCCATGGCCACAAAGCTGGAGGTGATTCCGCCGGATTGTCCCAGGAAGGCGATCGAACCGGGCCCCTCCTGCAGATTGGTCAGCCGGAAAGAAACTTTCGACTCGAAACATTGAACGCCGATGCAGTTGGGGCCGACGATACGGAGATGTCCCCGGCGGGCTTCCCGGATGACTTCCTGTTCCAGTTGCAGATTGCCCGTTTCACCGAAGCCGGAGGTGAAGAAATGAATGAATTTGATCTGCTTGCGGACGGCCGCTTTGACAATGTCCACGGATTGCTCGACGGGCGCTGCGACGATGGCAAAATCGACAGGCTCCGGAAGATCATCGATGGACGCGCAGGTCTTGACGCCTGAAACTTCCGCGCGTCGGGGATTTACGGGGTACATGGCGCCGGTAAAACCGTTTGCCTGCAGGATTTGAAAATAGGGCAGTTTTCCGCCGCCCAGATTGTCGGATGCGCCGATAACGGCGACGCTTTTGGGATAAAACAACGGATCGAGACTCATGAGATTCCTCCTTACATATTTACAGCCGCCCGTGACGAGGGCTTATTGCGGCAAGACGCGGGTCTTAAACCGGCGCTATCTTACAACTTTGAAGCAACGATGCAAGAAAAAAACGAACCAAAAACGAATCTCTCAGGACGGCCTTGACAAACGGGCGGCTTGGTCTGTATGGTATAGCAAAATCAAGGGAAGGGAAACCATCATGGCCTTTGTCAGACCCGACATCATTCGACCTCCCAGCGAGCACGCCAGCTATTATCTGCCCCTGACGTCCGGGTGTTCCAACAATTCCTGCACCTTTTGCGCTTTTTCCTTTACCAACCTCGGCATTCGCGACCTCGACGACGTGAAGCGCGAAATCGACGCTATGTCTCTGTATGAGAACCACCGCATGTGGATGGCGGGCCAGCCGGACATCGTCTATGCCATTCTGCGCCAATGGGACGGCAAAAAGGTGTTTCTCCAGGACGGCGATGCCCTCGTATATCCTTACCCGAAGCTCCTGGAGGCCCTGCGGTATCTCAACGGGAAATTTCCCGCCCTGGATCGCATCGCGAGCTACGCCACACCCCAGGATATTTTACGGCGAAGCATACAGGAACTTCGGAACCTGAAGGAACAGAAGCTGGGCATTCTTTACATGGGAGTGGAAAGCGGCGACGACGAGGTCTTGAAGAAGATTCGAAAAAACGTCACCCACGATCAGATGGTGGAAGCCGCCAAGAAAGTGAAGGCATCCGGCATTCTCCTGTCCGTCACGGTGATTCTGGGTCTGGGCGGCGTCGCGGGAAGCGAGAAGCACGCGCTGGAGACGGCGAGAATCCTGACGGAAATGGACCCGGATTATGCGGGAGCTTTGACGCTGACGCTGATTCCCGAAACGGAGCTGTACAAGGAATGGGAGAAGGGGCGGTTCGAAATGATCACCCCCTTCGATTCGCTGCGGGAGTTGAAAACCATGGTGGAGCATTCAACCTTTTCCAACTGCTTTTTCAGCTCCATGCACGCTTCCAATTACTTCTCCATCCGCGGTTCGATGCCGAAAGACAAAGGCAAGGTGCTCCGGCAGCTTCAATCGCTGCTGTCGAGAAAGGATCCCAATATGCTTCGCCCGGAATTTATGCGGGGACTGTAAAAGGGATATTCATTGTCCGCAGTATGTGATAAACGTACGACCGAATGACGAGAGGCTATTTTGTTTTCATGCATCCGGTCTTCCACCCTGAAAGGCGATGTCGTGTATGGCAAAAGATTCCCTGTCGGCCCCGAAAAGTCTTTCCCGAACCTTTCGATCGCGTCTGATCATCCTGTCTTTGACGATTCTTTTGGTCTGCTTCGCGGCGCAGATTCTTTCCCCGTGGATTTCCTCCTCCGCCGCGCAACCGTCAGTGGAAGGCGCAGGAGGGCAGCCGAACTTTAAAAAGCATCTTTTGGTCATCACCTCTCAGCCGTATCTGACCGATTGGTTCGATACGCTCAATCATTCCATGCGCAAGACCCTTTTTCCCGCTTTATCCTCCGACAGCAAAATCAGCTACGAATACATCGGCAGCGAAAGTCTGACGGACGATGATTATGACGAAAAGCTCATGGCTTTCCTTCGGAAAAAATATGTCAACATTACCATCGACATGGTGATCGCGTTTATGCCCGTGAGCTGTCAGTTCATGCTGGACCACGGGGAGTCGCTTTTTCCAACGGTTCCCGTCGTCTTTGTTCTTCCCTCCAAGAAACAGGTGGAGGGGATTTCCGGCAGGCCCCGATCCGGTCTGGTCCAGAGCAGCGCCAACGCCATACCGGATACGATCGACCGCATTCGCGTTCTGCTGCCTGAAACGAAGCATCTGGTCGTGGTGTCCGGCGCCGGCGCGGACGACTTGAACTACCGGAAAATCGCGCAAGATGCCCTCATGAAAAAGGGATGGCCCCAAACCGTGGAATATCTGCAGGGCCTGCCCGCCGGGGAGTTGGCCGCGAGGCTCGAGCGCCTCCCGGATGCATCGGCTGTTCTGATGCTCGTCTATCTGCAGGATCGTGAAGGGAAGCCTCTGACCACCGTCCAGGTCATGAAAGCGGTTGCGCCGCATTCGAAGGCGCCGATCTTCTCTTTTTACGACACGGTTCTCGGACTGGGCATCATCGGCGGCAAACTGACCAGCGCGGAAGCCTACGGAGAAGCGTCCGCGCAGACGGCATTGCGGATGCTGCGGGCGGGGGCGGACGCGCCTCTGGTGGAGACCGTGGCGGAGGCCCGAGACATCTACGACTGGCGGCAGATCGAGAAATGGAAGATTGCTCAGGAACGTCTTCCCGACGGCAGCAATATCCGCTTCCGGCAGGTGACGTTCTGGGAGGAAAACAGGGGCAAGATTATTGCGGTGGCGGCGATCATTCTTCTCCAGGCGGTGCTGATTCTGGCGCTGCTCTTCAACCTGTCCCGGCGAAAGCGAGCGGAGGAAGCGCTGCACGCGTCGGAAAAAATTTCCCGCGATCGGCTTGAGGAACTGGTGCGCAAGCGCACGGCGGAACTGGAAATCGCCAAGGAACGCGCCGAATCGGCGGATCGTTTGAAGTCCGCCTTTCTGGCCACCATGTCCCACGAACTGCGCACGCCGCTCAATTCCATCATCGGTTTTACCGGCATTTTGCTTCAGCGTCTGGGAGGGCCCCTGAACGAAGAACAGGACAAGCAGCTATCGATGGTTTATAACAGCGCCAGGCATCTGCTGGAGCTCATCAACGACGTTCTGGATATTTCCAAGATTGAAGCAGAACAGCTCAATGTCGCCCACGAGTCGTTCAATCTGCGCGAGTCGCTGGAAAAAGTGTTGAAAACGTCCCAGCCGCTGGCGGACAGCAAAGGAATATCGCTTTCGGCGGACATCGCGCCGGATATCGGCACGATCATCAGCGATCGCCGCCGGGTGGAGCAGATCCTTCTCAATCTGCTGAGCAACGCCGTCAAATTCACCGAGCAGGGAGGTGTCCGGCTGCGCGGCTTTGTGAAAGACCGCAGAATTGTTCTGGTGGTTTCCGATTCGGGAATCGGCATCAAGCCGGAAGACATGGGCAAGCTCTTCAATGCTTTCCGGCAAATTGAATCCGGCCTCACGCGCAAATACGACGGCACGGGGCTTGGCCTGTCCATCTGCAAGAAGCTGGCTCATTTGCTGGGCGGTGAAATCGAGGCGGAAAGCGTCTGGGGGCAGGGCAGCACCTTCACATTCACATTACCGCAAGAAGGAGACATGACATGAAGGGGAATATCCTGATCATTGAAGACAATGAACAAAACCTCTATCTGGTCCGGTTTATTCTGGAGAAAAACGGCTATACGGTGCATGCCGCCATGGACGGGCAGACAGGTATTGCTAGGGCGGCCGAGTTGAAACCGGACCTGATTCTGCTGGATATTCAGCTGCCGGTCATGGACGGTTATACTGTCGCCAAACATCTGCGAGCCGACCCTCAATTATCGGACATCCCCATTGTTGCCGTGACATCGCACGCCATGGTCGGAGACCGCGACAAAGCGATGGAGGTCGGCTGCAACGGCTACATCGAGAAGCCCATCAATCCGGACACGTTCATGTCGGAAGTGGAGTTGCACCTGCCGAAACTTGAATAGTCGATGGAGAAAAAAGCTCTGAAGGATTGAGGGAATTCCTCACATCGTCCGAACGTCACAAATGAATGTTAGGGATCTTCGCAGGCGAAGGCTGATGGATGTGAAGCATGCTGGCCAGGTTTCTTACAGCGTAACATAAAAGAAACAGGGTTGATGATGCGAAGAAGATGTTTTTTGCCCTTCGATATTGTTCTTGTTGCATCATTGCTTATTTTTATGCCTGCTCCCCTCCTTTATGCGAGTCATGACACATCCTTTCGAGCAGATTTAAATTTTTCCTACGCATTTAATGAAAAATACCGTGCTGTTTCTTATGTGTTTATCCAGGCCAACGATGAGATGTCCAATTATGACTATACGGAATGGGGGGTCGGCCTGCAGTATCAGACGCCGGTTGCCTGGCTTTCCTTTCTGGCTTATTATCAGCAGGGTTATTCCAAGGATGAAGACGGGCACTGGGCTCTGGAGCAAAAACCCAGCATCAATCTGAACCTGTCCAAAACTTTTTTTAATTTCAAAATATTCAATCAGATTCGCTATGAATACAGAATCACGCCGGACTGGAATGACGCCAGAATCAAGAATACATTGAACATCAGCCGCCCCGATTTCTTTCTGCAGCCCTATGTCGCATGGGAGCTGTTTTACGAAAACCGTGATAAGGCGGTGATGCTCAACAGAATCAAGGTGGGCATCAACAAAAATATCGGGGCGCATGTTTTGGTGGGGCCCTATTTCAGAATGGATTTTTCCAATGTGAACAGTCGGTGGGAATGGACCAGACAGCTCATCGGATTACAGATGACCATAAACTATTAGGAAGAAGTGTTATGCTCAAATGTCACCAGAAAATTGCCGAAAGAAAAGCCATCGTCTTTTTCCCGCACCTGATGCACTGGTTGTTTATTCTGACGCTGGTTTCATTCGGGTGCAGTTCCATGGCTCTGGCCGAAAGTCGGGTGGTGAAAATCGGGGTTTATGAAAACTCGCCCAAGGTTTTCACGGACGAATCCGGCCGTCCTTCCGGAATCTTTGTTGATATTATCAAATATATCGCGTCAAAAGAAGACTGGAAGCTGCAATATGTGGCGGGCACCTGGGCCGAGGGACTCGATCGCCTGGAGAGAGGCCAGATTGATTTGATGCCGGATGTGGCCCTGACGGCTGAGCGCGAAAAGCTGTTTTCCTTTCACAAGATTCAGGTGCTGTCCTCATGGTTTCAAGCTTACGCCCGCAAAGACAGCGGATTACAATCCATATTGGATTTGAACGGCAAACGTGTCGCGATTCTGGACAAATCGGTCCAGCAGGAGGCTTTCACCCGTTTCAGCCGGGGATTTGGATTGGATACGAAGCTTGTTGCCGTTGCGGATTATAAAACCATGTTTGAGATGGTGGCCAATGGAGATGTTGACGCCGCCGTCACCAATCAATTTTATGGCTCAATGCATGCCCGGAAGTATGATCTGGTCGATACGGCGATTGTCTTTGAACCGTCCGCGCTTTTTTTCGCCGCCCCGAAAAATCAATCCCAGGAATTGCTGGACGCTATTGACCAACATCTTGATTTGCTGAAAAAAGATACAAAATCAGAATATTACAGAATTTTGAGAAAATGGACATCCGAAGAGGTTAGATTCAAGATTCCCTTATGGATAAAAATACTTGCTCTTGTTATTGGCATTGTCCTGTTCATGAGTCTTTGGGGAAGCATTATTTTGAAGCGTCAGGTGAATGCACGCACCGAGGAACTGAGCAAATCGGAAAAAAAGTATCGCGACATCTTTGAAAACGCTGTTATAGGTGTTTATCAAAGCACACCCGCGGGAAGATTTCAGAGTGTCAATCCGGCTTTTGCTAAATTATTCGGTTATGAAACACCAGAAGAACTCATAAAAAACATTAAGGATATACAAAGCGATGTTTACGTCAATCCGGAGGAGCGGTTACGTTTTAAAAAGCTCTTTACCGAACAAGGCGAAGTTAAAGACTTTCAGGCAGAATTTAAGCGCAGGGATGGCTCACACTTCTGGATATCAATTTCCGGCAAGGCCATCCGCAATGATCAAGGTAGAATCACGCATTATGAAGGAACCATTGAGGATATTAACGCCCGTAAAAACGCAGAAAATGAATTGGCCATATATCGCGACCATTTGGAAGAACTGGTAAAAGAACGAACCTCTCAACTGGCCGAGGCCATGGAAAAAGCGCAATCGGCGGATCGCCTGAAATCCGCTTTTTTAGCCACCATGTCGCACGAACTGCGCACGCCGCTCAATTCCATCATCGGCTTTACCGGCATTCTTCTGCAACGCCTAGGCGGACCTCTGAACGAAGAGCAGGAAAAGCAGCTCAAGATGGTTTACAACAGCGCCAAGCATTTGCTGAGCCTCATCAACGATGTTCTGGACATTTCCAAGATTGAAGCGGAACAGCTCAACGTGGTCTCTGAAACCTTCAACTTGCGGGAGACCGTGGAGAAAGTCATTAAGGCCTCACAGCCGTTGGCGGAAAACAAGAATCTGAACCTGACAGCGGAAATCGCGCCGGAAATCGGCCTGATGAAAAGCGACCGTCGTCGTGTGGAACAGATTCTGCTGAATCTGCTGAGCAACGCCATCAAGTTTACTGAGCAGGGCTTTGTCCGGATGAAATGCGAAATCCGGAATGGGAAAATGGTGATCGCCGTTTCCGATTCGGGAATCGGCATCAAACCGGAAGATATCGGGATTCTTTTTAATCCTTTTCGGCAGATTGAATCCGGCACAACGAGGAAATACGACGGCACGGGGCTGGGTCTGTCCATCTGCAAGAAGCTGGCGCATTTGCTGGGCGGTGAAGTTCGGGTAGAAAGTATCTGGGGGCATGGCAGCACCTTTAGCTTGATGTTGCCACAAGAAGGAGAAATGGGAAAAGAACAGCATCTGCCGAAACAAAAGAGGGAAAAGTAGAGTCATGAAAAAGACTATTTTGATCGCTGACGACAGTCGTGTCAATTTATACTTTTTAAAAAGCATTCTGGAAGCTCAGGGTTGGTTGGTCCGTGAGGCGGAAAGCGGCAAAGCCGCGCTGGAAATGGCCCGAGCCTCCCGGCCTGATCTGATTGTTTCGGATATTTTGATGCCGGTGATGGATGGCTACAGCTTTTGCCGGGAATGCAAGAAGGATGAAACATTACATAATATTCCATTTGTTTTCTATACGGCCACGTATACGGAGGCCAAGGATGAAAAG
>CAZVGQ010000020.1:0-15530 GCA_964626775.1 uncultured Smithella sp.
CCAAGCTCTTCAACGCCACGAATCCGTCGGAAAAGAAGAAAGACGACAAGAAAGGTGAAGATAAGAAAGAAGGCGGAACAGGGGGCGGAACATCCGGCACCGGCGGTACGACCTCCACATCCGGTAAAGACGAGTCAACCGGGGGAACCAAAACTGAAGACACAGGTTCAACGACAACAACCACCACAACTACGGGAACGACCGGCACCGGTGAGACGACGTCCGGTACCACCGGAACAATGCTCGGCGGCGACCCGACGGCCACGCTGGGAACCGCGGCCCCCGGCACGTTAGCCTCCAAAATTGAAACCGGAACCGTCGCGGACAGCCCCGGCACATCCTCACCTCTTACAAATCCAACACAGGGACCCCAGGTCGTTGTGCCCGTAAACGAGCAGACGCCGACATTTCCTTCGGTCAGCATGGAAACAAGCACGGTTTCACCCACAAAAAGTGAAACTGCAACTTTTGTGTTATCTTCAAATTCAACAGCAACGCCGGTTACCTTCGAATACAATTTCAACAACGTCGGTTGGCAGGCAATCAATGGCAGCACCTTGACGTTAAATGCTCCGGACCTACCAGAAGGCAGCAACAGCATAATTTTCCGCGCTAAAGACAAAATGGGAAACCTGACGCCAGAAAACAGCTATGCCCAAAAACAATGGACCGTTTACTATACCAACCCAGTCGTTTCCTGGACAACAACGCCCCCCCAAGAAACAACCTCTTTAAACTCACCATTTTCCGTCCAAGCCGATCGGCCCGACGGGCACGTGAACTATTCATACACGCTGGATGGAGAGAATTGGATCAATGCGGGGCCGCTGTTCGCCGTCACAAATGGTCTGAAGAAGGACGAGAACAATATTTCCTTAAAAGCAACGGATATTGCTGGCAACTCTTCCACAATTGACTATTCATGGTATCTTACTGGTTTAGATCTTCTGCAACAATTTACCTTGGGAGGATTGTCAGGAACACTGGCAACCACCCCAATCACCCTTACTGAAGGGGAAGGCACGGGTACAATAGAACTGACGGCATCGGGTACGGCCGGCGTAACTTCAATGCCTATCAGTGGTAGTTTGACGGACGGAACTGTCTTCAACGGGTATCTCGCTGGTATCCAAGGCTCGTGGCGCGGGCTTTTCAACACCATCTACAAGAAAAATTCGACCATCGGTCTTTTCAGAAGCGACGATCTGAACGATTTGTCCTACAGTGGTGGTATCTTGAATGCATCGGGAATCCTGACGCAGAAGGAGATTGCGACGACCAGTGACAGCGAACCGCAGCTTTTCCCTCTTCTGCCGTTGCTTGTCTTGCAAAACCTCGCCATCGGAGAATCCTTTTCAGATCCCATCATAAGAGGACCCTATCAGGAATCGGGGATCGCCACGGAAGGCATCAAAGGCTACAATACATCGTCAGGAGCAGGGGGCATCCTCGGCATCTGGGGCGCGGAAACCACGGCAGGCACCTATGTCAATGCCACGGGCGTAAAAAGTGAGAACGTCTATCTCTATCATTACAGCTACGTTCCCGACCCGTACGCGTTTCCGATCGATCACTTCGCCTTCGGAAGCGTCACGGTCACGGACGACCTTGCCGGCCACACTACGGTGAGCGGCACGGATTCTTTGACCTACCTGGATCGCCAGTATCTGGGAAAACTGAGCCTCGACTACCGGGGCGTTTACGACTACTCACCGGAAACCTCGCCGTCTGCAGGGGTCGGCTACTCATACAGCTCCGTCGGTACGGGAATCTACAATCTCCAGGCTCTTTCCTGGAGCGGCGATTGGGGACCGAATCGGAACTATGCCTACCACCTCCCCCTCTCTCTGTATGGAAATTTCTACGATGAGGAATCTCAGGCAAGCTTCATGGAACTGGTCGCCCACGAAACAGGTTTAGTCGGAGGCGTGGCGCCCTTCTGGGCGGGGACGAGCCGTCTGACCGCCCTCGGGTACATCGTAAATGACGGCGATATACCTGTTGCCGGCGAAATAGTTGCCGGACCGCTCCTGTGGAATTCCGGCATCGCCGCCCAGGCCACGACGGGCGTTGCCGGTGAGGCAGAATTTCTCCCCGACGCGGAATTCACGGGCGTCACGGCGGGCGTCTGGAAAGACGGGCTGATGAACGGCTCTGCCTATGCCATTTACAAAACAGCGGCGGGTCAGGCCGGCTGGCTGATCGGCAAAGATACACTCAGTGGATTATACAACAGCGATCTGGGTGTCTGGAAAATTGAAGGCGATATCACGCCGACACCTAAATTTGCGTCACTGCATCCGGAATTGACCGCTAATCTTGAGATCTTCCACGATATCGCCTTTGGCATCACCGGAGGCAGCTATGGCGGACAGGGAAGCATTCTGAATGAATTCAGTATTCTGCAAACCACATTCTACGGCACGCGGATCTCCGTTTACGACGAAGAATACGAGCAGGAGGTGGAAAGAATCCTTCCCCTGCGCTGGGGCATTTACGACGTCATGGCCGGCTCCGGAAACTCTTTCTCCGGAAAAACCGCCGGTGCTTCATCCTGGACAGCCAAAGTCGGCGGCGTCGGACCAACGCAAATGGGCGCGCCTTTCTACTATCTGGCCGACATCACGGGCACCTGGGCAGCCGATGAAACAATTTCCGGGCAACTGGCTGGCACTTACATGACCCCGCTGTACAAGGGAGTTCTCTCCGGTCCGTTTTACGGGCTCTACAATATCGGCGGCACGGATGAATCCGGCCAGTACGGAGGCTGGGTCGGCCAGAGCGTGGGCACGTATAATGTCACTCAGAAACTGGACCACAGCGCTTCCTGGGGCGGCGGCTCCATCTTCGGTTATTATGCCGACGAGGGGATTCTCCTCACGGATTCTTCGGGCCGGATGAATGAAGTCGGTTACGCCGCGGGCCTTCTCGGAGGCACAACCGCCCCGTGGAGCGGCGCCACCGCGATGAGCGCCATGGGTCTTTTCAGTGTTTATGACGACACGGAAAGCAAGCGCGATTCCTACCTGTGGAACGCCTTCCTCCAGGGAAGAGTCCCTCAAGAAATCAACGAAACCCCTTCAGCGGGAGGAATTTACGAGGGCTATTCGGCAGCCCTGTGGCGCACGGACAACTTCACCGGGGCCATTCGGACCATTTATCTGACACCGCCCGACGAGACAGGAAAAAGCACGGCCGGCTTCCTAACCGGGAGCAACCTCACGGGGAATATCTATGCGCTTAATCAGGGATCTGAATATGATGAAAGAGACTATAACTATTCCGTAGGGCTCTGGGAATCAGCGGGCAAGCTGACGGCATCCGCTCCCGTCGTGACAGGCCTGGATCCGGCGACCGTCACGTCGTCATACGGCGAGGTCGACGGCAAAATCAGCGGAAGCTTTGCCGGCGTCGGCGCCCTGACCAACGATATGGCTTACGGCGATTTGCTGTTCTTCATGAACGGTCCCACACCCCTTACTTTCGGCGTCTATGACCTCAAACTGGGCGATTATCCCGGCGGAACATTTTCGGGCAAACCGGCGGGCGCAACCGCATGGAGCGGAAACCTCGGCGGCGCTCTGAGCTTGTATAATAATGTCGACCAAATCTATGACTCCGGCTATTGGATCGCGGGCGCAAGCGGCCAGTGGTCCGCAGACGGAGAAATCACCGGCAACGTAACCAACGGAAAGTATCTGACCACGATGCAGTCCGGAACCCTTTCCGGTCCGTTCTACGGCCTTTACACTGAGGGAGAAACCGCCGGCGCGGGCACCTGGGTCGGCCAGAGCGTGGGCAATTACGAAGGCACGCCGCTGCAGTACGCAAGCGCCACTATTTACACTCCGATCACATCAACGAACCGGGTATATTCCGGAGAATATACTTATCCGGAAGCATACTCCGGCTACAATTACAGCTATAACTCAGACAACACCGGTTCCATGTATTATTACCGGAATCTGGAAGGTGGAGACTACTATACCATCTCCTATAATGCCGACGGCACTTACAGCAAGTATGACTACAATACGGGGGTGACGACGACGGGCACATGGCAGGATGCTGAGCATCCGACGCTGGCTTTCCTGCAGACGCCTCCCGATGTTAGCAGCGCCACGCTTCAAAGCAAGGGGGATTGGGTCAGTCCCTTCGCCAACGGCAGCATTTCCCAGGCTCTTTTAGGCGGGACGGATTCAATCTGGAACGCCACATCAACTTCTCCCGCTCAGGCGACGATGATGGGACAGTACATTCCGGGCACGTCCGTGCCGAGCCTCTGGAACACAACAGCATACAGCTACAATTATCTCAACAACACCAACACCACCTACGACGGCGGGGCTTACCATGGCTGGCTTGCCGGCACTAAACTGGGCAATTCTGGAAACGCAAACTTCCTGGGCCTGTACATCAATCCAACAGGCGATGCCGGCGTGGTCCGCGGCAGCCTGGAAGGTCCTTTCTATCCCCAGACCGGACTGTTTGTGATGGACGGCGGCCTCTATCCGGAAGATCCTGTGGTTACGGGCATCGGGATTGCCCCCGAAAATCTTAATTCGTCAATCGCGCAGACCAGCGACAGCAGCGGCATGAACCTGGCTGCAATGCTGGGGACAGGCGGCAGCATCTGGACGGACAATCAAACTTTGGAAACGATGTTCATCGTCAAAGAAAGTCAGGGTCAACCCTGGGGCATTTACCGTCAGGGATTTTCCGGTCGTTTCAACCCGGATGAGCGCGGTCAAACCACCTGGTCCGGTCAGACCGGCGGCGCAGGAACTTTCGGTTACTACAACGATTCCATCAATGGAGCCACCGGCGACTCCGGTTACTGGCTCGCGGATGTGGACGGGACCCTGGTTAACAGCCGGCTTGACGGCTCACTAAACGGATGGTACCTAACCCCCATTCGGAGCGGAGATCTTTACGGAAACCTTTCCGGCGTTTACGAAGCAAAAGGCAACACCTGGCAGGCCACGGGACTGGGCACATGGTCTGGCGCACCGCTGGCCTACAGCGCCAGGGTATTCTCCGGTAATTGGGCATATTACAACTCAACATCGGGCGAGGAAGGCCTCGTCAATGACGACCACCCGATCGCCGGCCTGACAGGCGGATTGTCTCCTCTCTTCGGCAGCGAAGCGGATATCTCTGGGCTGGGAACTTACACCCGAAGCGAGAGCTCGCCTCTCTTCACAATGCTTCTGGTCAATGCGGACGGAGGGCCGGAAACGAACCCCTTCCACCTTTACTACGGCGGAAGCCGGGTAGCGGCCAATGAGTATTATCCGGAGTGGTTCGAAGGCAAGATGATGGGCTTCTACGGCCGCAACTGGGACGGCACAAAATACAACGAAATCGGCCTGCTCACCTCCGGTCCATTGATTGATGAGTATGACCGGGACAGCGGATTCTCCGTCTGGGGCGATCTCCATCCCCAAATCGGCATGTGGGAGATTGTCGCCGACGAAGATCAGGGAACTTTGACGCATCTGTCCAAACCGGGAACGGCCTCTTCGCTATCGATTGTCGAGTCGTCCGAATGGTCGCCCGTGGCTAAAGTGGACGGCGATCTCCAGGGCACGATGCGCATGAAGAGCGCGCACATTGATGGAATCGAAAACTGGGGCGTCTGGATGTCCGCCATGGGCGGTTCCTACTCGGGTACGCTTCCCGAAAGATGGGCAAGCCAAATAGGGTGGAAGGAAACCAATGCATCCGGAAAACCGAGTTATTCGATCGCGGACGTGGACGGATATTATTACAACGACGGGGCTCTCTGGGGCGGCATTAGCGGCCGGTTCATCAATCCTGACAATATGGGCGTCTTCACCGGAGATATGGTGGGAATTACGCAAAGCGGCAACTGGCAGGCCATGGGCATAGGAAGCTTTGATGTCACCAAGACGCTGGCCTTCAGCGGCAGCATCAGCGGCGATATTTATAAAACCGCCAAGGGCACGCTGAACATCAACGCCTACACGATGCCGGCCCCTTACGGTTACTCGGTCATTGAACAAGGCTGGGAATTTGAAACCGTTTACTTCCGGGCCGACAGCGATCTTTCCGGCCAAAACGTCAAATACGGCTGGCAGCGGGAATCCCTGCGTTTTCCTCTCATTGACCACTTCTCTCTTACGTACTATCCCAATGATTCAGTGCAGATGTTTGCTGTGTTAAACGGTGTTCCTATTGAAGGAATTGGCAAAACATCAACGATGCCGGGACCCGATTTTTACACATCGCCTTCAACATCGACATTCGTCAAATTATTTGGTTTCGATATTTTAACCAACGAATTCCCGTTCAGCGGAACACAGCCGGTTGATCCGGCAAGCTTGCAATTCGCAAAAGTTTTCTCCCAGAAGGTTGAAGACTTCTACGCCACCACTCGTCTGATCCCGGATATCAATAATCCTCTCGCGAAAACCTTCCAGGGGATCATGGGCGGATATGTCAAAGACGATGATCCGGACAAATCCGGCAGAACGCTCTGGAACGCAACGGATTATCCCATGGGTCTCGCTTTCATGGGCGAACATGTCGCTTTTGAAGGTCCCGCCACCATGACCAGTAGCGTTGAAAGCTCAACCAACGGCGGCGCTTATTACGGATTTTTGACCAACCAGATGTCCGACGATCGCGACATCCGCGGAACGTTCTACGGCCTGTACATCAGCCCCGCGGGCAACGCCGGCTTCCTGCAATCGACGGATATCGAGGGCGGTTCCTACGCCGGCCTCGATATGTGGGAAGCGGAAGGCAACATCACCAGCAAAGAAGTGCTCTCCGGCATTGGCGTGTTGCCTGCCGACCTGCTGGCGAAGGACGAGAGCGGCAACTATCAAAATCTGAAGTTCGGGGCCATGTCGGGCAATGTTGAATACGGCGGCACAAGCGGCAATTTTGTCTCCGGAGAGACTGCGGGCGGATCCATCCGGAAGCTGGCCATGGATTCGGGATACACCGTTTCCATCAAAGGCTATCCCTGCAACGGCATCTTCCTGACGGGAGGAAGCGGCGGAACCTACGCCAATCCGCAGAGCGCCGACGCGTGGCGGGCCGACTTTGCCGGCTACGCGACTTTTGGCGGCTACCCCGATTTTGACGATTACGGAATCTGGCGGATGAACGTGAACGAAGCGAACTCCCTCTGGGCCGCGAACGAAATTTACGCCCCCGTCACGGGAGAGTTCCTGAGCTATACCAAACAGGGAACTCTGACCGGCATCTTTATCGGAAATTACGCTGAGATGGACTCTGTGGCGCATTCAGGCATCTGGGGCGGCAACACAAGCGGCGTTTATGAGAAAACCCGTTCCACCGCCTTCAGCAGCGGCATGACGGGATCGGTCTTCCAAAACAAACTGGTCAAATGGATTTCGGGAACCGTAGAACAAGAAAGCGGTTATACTTCCTATTATATTTTCGGCGACCCGGACCAGTTCCCGACCGAGAAGATGCATGTTCATAAAACGACCGGCCAGTCCGGAATCGTTACGGAGACAAGGTACGATCATCAGGGATACACGGACGACGCCAACCCAATTGCCTACACCAAAACAACCTGGCAATACAGCATAGGGGAAGGCGGCGGCGCTGAAAATCTTACGCTCCGGGAATCGAAAACCATTTCCAGCGCAGAATATCTTGCCGATGTCGAAGCCATGCGTATCGGTGCGACCGAATACACCGGGTATCGTCTGGATGACGATAAATTTCAGGGCGTATTCGCGGGATTCAACAAAAATGATGATCCCAGCCAGAATCTCTGGTACAACATCGCCCACAATCAACCCACTGAATTCGCGCTGGCCGGTTTGTATGATGTCTGGAACGTAAAAACACCGGGGGTCTTCATGGCCGGAATAGCCAGTTTCGATCCGGCTGTCGAAATGAGTCCCCTGATCAATTCCACATCCCAGATCGGCGGCGCCTACGTTGCCAGACTGGGCGGCGTCTTCGGCACGAAGTCAGTTCCCTACGACACAATGGAAGGCCTGCTGTCGGGTCTCTACTATAAGGATGGAGCTGTCGGCTTCCTCTACGGAACATTCACCGGCAGCAACTGGGTGGACATCGCTTACCTGAAGGGATCCGGCACAATCGACGGAGGGTACCGGCTCGGCACGGGCAGCAGTTCCGGCGACTATGTTCTTGACTCATCAAACTTCGCGAGCCGGGTCGTCGTCTCTCCCCGCGATTTCAGCTATAACGTCGATGACGTAACGGTGGTGTCGGGCGACAATCTCGTTCTTCGTTCCGTCACCGGAGGCGTAGCGCGCATCGACGGCAATTACCTCTCTGAGGGCGGTTTGTGGGGCATTTCTCAATTTGCGACTGCCGGCACGAAGGAGGCAGGCCTTGCGCCGAGTGCCTGGGCGTGGGCGGCCCATAATCCTTCTTCCGGTGAATACGAATACATCGGCGCCCAGATCAACTCAACGGCCAACGGAATCAGCACCGGAAATTTTGTTGGCGCCGTTGCAAATTACATGTCGGGCATCACCACGGTCACAGCGGGGGACCTCAAGGGGCTCTTCGATCCGAATGCGACCACGTGGCAGGCAATCAGTCAGGGGGCCTTCATGGAAACTAACACCTTCCTTGCCAAAGTCGCATCCCTGGATGACGCGGGCAAGGAGGCTTTCATGAACGCCACAAAGATCCCGGCGATCCTGGCGGGCAGTGCGACACTGAGTCAGGGGGCCGGCACGGTGAACAACCTGAGCAACGTCACCATGAACAATGTGGGCTTCTACGCCTATTCGACAGGTGTCGCGCCGAAAATCTGGGCGACCAACAGCGTAGGCGGCAATTATTCAGGCGCTCCGTCAACCAGCGGTCCGGCAGTACTGTTGAGCGGCAACGGACTGAACGCAACCTTCAACGTCAATCAGTGGAACGGCAGCACCTGGAGCGCCAATGTCGCGGGCAGCGGCACACTCAGCGGTGTAAATTATAACGGACCGGTTCAATTCACAGGCGGCGCCGCGGGAACCATTCAACCTGCAGGGACCTTTTCCGGCACAGGCGCCGGAATAGCGAAGTGAGGCGCGTAACGCTTTAAACCAGATTATTTTGTTGACCATCAACCACAAAAGGCGCGAAATACGCGCCTTTTGTTTTTTATTGCCTTGCTATCGTCCTTCGATGGGTCCGAGAAATAAATTAGAACAAGGGGGGTGTTGTCCCCCTCTGGCGGCAGACTGTGTCGTAATAGCGGGATTCAGCATATAAGTCGTCATACGGGCGCAAGCCGGTATCCAGAACTAATCGATTTCCCTGGATTCCGTGTCGCGCTTCGCTTGCACGGAATGACAAAAAAGGTAATTGCGACACAGCCTCAGGGGCAGGGGGAGGTGCTACTCCGGCTCAAACTGGTTTTTGGCCGACCAGAAGGACGGAAGATGCCTCAGCAGATACAGCAGGCTGTGGCGGTGCTCCCAGATGCGGTTCAATCCGGATGTTTGAACCAGCTCAGAAGTTCTTTTTTCGGGTACGCCTTCAGATAATGCGTTCCCCTGTTGCGATGATTTCCCGGACGAACGGATCGGTTTCATCAAAATCGGTGCGGGCAAAAGAATGAGGATCAATCCTCAAATCAACATCCCAGCTCAACATTCTTAATTGAATATCTTCGTCCAGGCCGTCAATGTCGTCGCGATCCCAGAACACGGCCAGATCAATATCGCTGTCGGGATGAAATGTATCTTTTGCATAGGAACCGTAAAGATACAAACGCCAGACCGGTACTTTGTTCTGTTCCAGAGTCTTTACATAGTTCTTGATCTTTTCGTAGATTACTTTTTTATCTTTTCCTGTAGCCATTTTCTCATTTCCCGTATTTTGTTGAGGTGCGTCTCCGTATATTGCCGATCGGCTTTCTTTTGAAATCGGTTCTTATAATCAGGGTATCTTGACCGTAGATTAAATGTGGTCAACTCCGCCATGACTAACTTTTGCTCGTCGGACAATTCAAGAGACGCTCTACGGGCAATTTCCGGCAAATTATGAATTTTGGGATAATCGGCGTCAACTTCTTTTACATGGTACGCTTTTAGTAATTTTTCAATGACCAAGTGCCCCAGAAATAATGACCATGAGTAGTGCCCGTTTTCAAACAGGCTTTCCATTACCTGAAAATCAGAATTCGATGATTCAATCCAGTACTTTACAATTTCATCCTTTTCCATGGCTGCAATTTACATGATTAACCCTTGATTATCAACACATTATTAGGTGATGAACCATGTGAGTTCGGGTATTGCTACTCCGGCTCAAACTGGTTTTTGGCCGACCAGAAGGATGGAAGATGCCTCAGCAGATACAGCAGGCTTCTGCGATGCTCCCAGATGCGCCCCCGGAACCGCCTGCGCCAGGCCGGATCGGAATAAAAGCGCTTGACGTGTTCGTTGTACAGGTGATCGAGTTTTTCTTTGGATTCGATTCCGCGCGGAATAAAAACAAAATTCAGGCAGTTCATCAGCCGCCAGTCCTCCGTGAAGGTTCCTTCCTCACGGATCGTTGACCAAAGCGGCGCGCCGGGAAAGGGCGTGAACTTGGCCATATTCATATCGTCCAGTCCCAGCGAAATAATGAAATCGGAAGTCCGCCGAACGGAGGCTTCCGTTTCTCCCGGAAGCCCCATCATGAACAGGCCTTTAGCGCGCAGTCCGGCCGCCTGAATGCGCCGCACGGTGTCGCGCACGTCATCCAGCGACACGCCGGACTTGTGGCGGGCCAGCATGTCCGGATCGGCCGATTCGATCCCCAACGACACCATCAGGCAGCCCGCGTCTTTAAGCATTCCGAGCAGTTCGTCGTCCGTGTAGCCCACGCGCACGGCGCAGTTGAAGTTCATGCCCAGCGGAAAGCGCGCGAGTTTTTCGCACAGCTCCACGATGCGTTTGCGGTTGGCGGTAAACAAGTCGTCGTAGATATTGACGTGGCGCGCGCCGAACCGATCCCGCAGATATTTCATGTGGTCGTAAATGTAGGCCGCCGAGTTGTAGCGGAAGCCCTTCTGAAAGACAGAGCGGTCACAGTAAGAACACTGATACATGCACCCGCGCGAGGTTATCATTGTCGCTCCGGGGGTTTGTTTGTAGCTGAAAAGCGGCAGGTGATAGTCTTTGGGAAACCCACGCAGTTTTTCATAGGCCGGAAACGGAAGGTTGTCGAGGTCCGGAATGTGTTTTCTGGGAGGATTGGCGACGGCATTTCTGTTTTCCCGTCGGATCAGGCCCGTAATTTCCGCAGGATCAACGCCCGCGGCCAGTTCACCCAGGGTCAGTTCGCCTTCTCCCGCCGCCAGATAATCGAAGGCGGGATAATCTGCCAGAAGAATTTCGCGCAGGGCCGATACATGCACGCCGCCGCAAACCGTAACGACTCCGGGCTTCGCGTCCTTGATCTTTTGCGCGATCTCGGCCGCGTCTGGAAAAGACGACGTGGTGGCGGAAAAACCGACGATTTGCGGGTCGAACTTTAGAATATCGCGCGCCTGCCGGTCTGTGTCTACGGGCGCGCCGGGGCCCAGGCAGTCATAGACGAAAACGTCGTGCCCTTCCCGAATCAACCAAGACGCGATGGAGAGCATCCCCTGCGGCACCATCCGGTTGGCGATGTCGGTGATGTCACGCCTGCCGGGAAACCAGTTGGACCCGCGGGGGTGAACCAGGGTAATGCGTTTTTTTTGACGTAACACCATGATTTATTTTCTATTCCGTTATCGCCGCAATCAGGGCCGGCCTTCCGGACGAGGAAACATTCCCGTGGATCAGAAACGCGCTTTGACGAGAAAGAAGGGCACGCGCCAATCCGCAGGCGGAAGCGGTGGAAGAAATGCCGCAGTGGATCAAATAATCATCCATGTCCCAGCCGCTCTTTTTCCACGACGCATCGTCGAGGTTCGCAAGGCGAAAACCGGGCAGGAATAGTTTGCTTCCACTGTCCAAAGGTTCCATCTTGTGCGGCAATTCTGTAAACAGTTTTTCACATTTCTTCAGGAGATCATCCGAGGACGGATTTTCCTCATCCGCTAATCCGCTGGAAATTTCAACTGTCAGAATATCTCCGATTTTTGTTTTCCCGTCCCCGCCCAGCAAAAGCCAGGAACTGTTTTCGCCCAGGGGCGCGCGTTGATAACGGCCTGGAACCAGGTTCAGCCGCTCCCGATAGTCTTCCACGGACGGCGTGAACACATCGCAGCCTCCGACCAGCGCCAGGTCGATCTCGCCTGCCGCCAGGTAGCCCTGTGCCAGCCACAGGGCGGATTCAAAGGAAAGCTCTTCCTGCGAGACGGTGAGGACCACGCCCTGGATTCCGCAAAACTTCGCCAGGAAAAAGGCAGCGGCGTTGCTCACGGAATTGGCAAACTGGTTGGGGCTGGGAAATCCACCGTCGTGCTTGAACACCTGCGTGATGAACGGCAGAATTTCATCGATGTTGCCCAGGCCGGTAGACAGGAAAATGCCGATGCTTCGCCCCCGCAGTGCTTCTTCGGGAACGTGGGACATGCAGGCCAGCGCGCCGCAGCAGACCAGCTTGATGAACCGGCCTGCGCGCCGCATGGGCTGGCCCATCATTTTCTGCACCAACTCGTCGGGATTGAGGGGCAGTTTCCCCTCGTCCCACGCGGCATCCGAATTGGGAACCAGCGCGGGCCCCAGATAGCCGGCTGAGATGACAGGCAGGGAAGAATGTTTTAATTTTTCAGTCATATTTTAAGATGCCATTTTCCTAATCACATACGCCGTGCAGGTTCCGCCGAAGCCGAAAAAGGTGAAGAGATACGCCCCGGCGGCCGCCGGAAGATTTTCCTTCGACGGAGCAAAACCGATTTCCGGGTCCATTTCGGCAAAGCCATGGCTCTTCGGAATCACGCCCTGGTCCAGGCAGGAAAGCCACAGAGCCGTCTCGACCGTCCCGGCCGCCCCCAGCGTGTGGCCGATGACGCCCTTGAGCGAAACGACGGGCGGCAGACGATCCCCGAAGACCTTCGCCAGCCCCCTTCCCTCGGAAAGATCATTGTCTCTCGTGCCCGTGCCGTGCGCTTTGACGGCGACAATTTCCCCGGGGTCCGTTCCGGCTTTCAAAAGCGCCCGGGAAACAACGCCCCTGACCATTTCGCCGTCCGTGCCGGCGGAGGTCAGGCTTTTGTTGTCGTTGTACAGATGGCCGCCGGCAAACGCAAAGCCGCTTTTTCCCGCGGCGGCGCTATCCTTTTCTTCCAGGATCACGCAGGACGCCGCCTCGCCGATCTGCATGCCCATGCGCCGGTTGCAGAAGGGGCGACATTCGTCCGGATCATACAGGAGCAGGCTGGCGAAACCCTGCAGGGTCAGATTCAAAAGCGGTTCAAAGCCGACCACGACGGCCCGCCGGATTCTTTTCTGCGCGATCAGATCCGCCGCCACGACAAGCGCGTGTGAACTCGACACGCAGGCCATGCTGAAGGTCATGGGCAGGCCGCGAATACCGTATTTCTCAGCGATCACATCGGCCACCTCGCCCGGTCCCCGGTTGCGGCAAACGATCGGCGGCGATTCCTTTCCAGGATTTTGGCGGACGGATTCGGTAAACTCATGCTCGTTGCGGATGAAAATGCCGCCGGTGGTGCCGACAAGCAGAGCGGATTCGGCGATTTCGGACGCGGAAAGTCCCCCGCGCTCAAAGGCCTCGGTAATCGACGCATCCAGCATTTTCAACGATTTTTCCAGGGGATTGCCGTCATAGGCGATTTCAAATCCCTTGAACTCCCGGTTGACCAGGTGGGCCGACCCGCAGATACCCGCCCGGTGAACGTCGCCCGCGATCAGGCGGCGGGCGCCTTGGGCCGCGCCCCAGCCCAGCGCGGTGACGGCGCCCCACCCGCGAATATGGATATTTCCATTGCTCACTTTTTCACCTTCGGCGCAGCGATCACAAAATCAGCCAGCGTATCGAAGTTCTGCATCGCTTTTGCGGCCGTGGACGCGTTTTTCAGCTCCACGCCGAACGTGTAGCGCAGCTCCATCGCGATTTCCATCGCGTCGAGCGAGTCGAGTTTGAGCGGCCCGGGTCCGCCGATAAACGGCACGTCGGTGGGCACATCCTCCGGCCGCACGTCCCGAATTTCACAGGCCCGAATGACCAGTTCCTTGAGCTTGAAAAGAAGATCCTCCCGCGACGAAACATTGAGTTCCCTGTATGCCTGTTCTAAATCCATCGAACCTTCCTCCCCGCAACATAAAAGCAGATTATCGCAAACAGTGTCAAGATGATTAACCTGGGCAGGATGATCCCAAACGCGGCATCCCGCAGAAAAATATCCAGATAGGCCTGATGCGCCCAGAACATCGGCGAAATCATGGCCAGTTTTTTCATCACCGGCGGCATCACCGCGTGCGGCACCATGATGCCGCCGAAGACGCCCATCAAAATCGCCCCCGTCGCCGCCAGCGTGGAAGACTGCTCGGGCGTTTTGGCCGTCGCCGCCACCAGCACGCCGAAGCCCGTCGTGGCGGCCGCGACCACCAGCGTCACCGGCAGCATGTGCCAGGGATGCGCTCCCGCGTGAAACGCCGGGGTAATGAAGCGGGACATGACAAAAATCCCCACCAGCATCATCAAAACAAACTGAACCACGTTGATCAGAAAGTAGGGGGTGATTTTGCCCAGCGTCACCAGATTCGCGGACACCGGGTACGTGAAGAGGCGTTCGAGCGTCCCATCTTTTTTTTCCCTCAGGAAACCGACGGACATGGGAATGGCGATAAAAAACATCGCGAAAATGGCGTAGGCCGGAACCGTCTGCTGCAGGGGCGTGGGCAGCTCCCGGTTGGGCCCGCTTCGCTCGACAACCAGACCGGACACCACCGCTTCCAGATTGTCGACGCCCATGACCACCTCCACGGCAAGGGATGTGACGAGCGAACGGGCGGCGATTCGGTAGCTCGCGTCCATTACGGGGTCGAAGCGAATTTCCACCGGCCGGTCTCCCTCTTCGAAACCGGGGGGAATCGTCACGACGGCCTGCGCGATGCCTTGCGCAAAGATTCTATCTACATCCGCGCCTGCCGGTTTTTCCACCGGCACAATCAGCGAATGGGCCTTGATTTTTCCCGCAAGAAGGTTGGCCTGCGGAGATCGGCTCTGGTTATCCACCACCATCGAGATTTTCCGCCCGACCAGCTTATCCGCCCAGACGCCCTCCAGCGCCAGCGACATGAAGAAAATCAGAGCCACCGGCATCAGGAAAAGAAGCAGGATGGTCTGCCGGTCGCGAATCAGGACCAGGATTTCCTTGCGGACCAGTTCTATTAGTTGTCGGCACATCAAATGATTTTCACCCTTTTATAAAATTTCACCGACTTCACAAAAACGGATTAATCAACCACCCCGCAGCAAGCTGTCGAGGCATGAAATGAACGTCATTATATCGCAGCAAGCTGCGGAGAATGAACGCTCGTCCCGCTTAAGCGGGATTCAAAGCAGAACGAGGCGGCGGGGAGCAGGCCCCGCAGGCGTATTGCTAATAC
>CAZVGQ010000021.1:0-15529 GCA_964626775.1 uncultured Smithella sp.
TGGAAATGTACGGCGCCGCGATCACGGCTCATCTCAAAAACAAGTTCGGCGGCTATGAGATTCCCAAGAAGTTCTTGCTCATTCCCGAACCGTTCACACTGGAAAACGGCACGCTGACCCAGACCATGAAACTCAAACGCAAAGTGGTGCTGGATAAATTTCAGGACAGGATTGAAGCGCTCTACCGGTAGCAGGTTCCATCTTCCGCAGACGCACCAATGAAAAAGCCGGCTCCTTTTTACACGAGCCGGCTTTTTTTAATGATGACAAATGAAATTTATTTGACCGCGTCCTTCAAACCCTTTCCGGCCTTGAACACCGGAACCTTCTTGGCGGCGATCTTGATGGCTTCGCCTGTCTGGGGGTTTCTGCCTTTGCGGGCCTTTCTCTTGCTGACAGAGAAGGTGCCGAATCCCACCAGCGTAACGCTGTCGCCCTTCTTGAGCGCCTTCTGAATTGCCGCCAACGCAGCGCTGATCGCCACGTCAGCCTCTTTCTTCGTGCACGTCACTTTTGCCACTTCTTCGACCAATTCTGCTCTGTTCATTGCTCACCCCTTTAAGTTTTATTTTGTAAAACGATGGTGATTCATTAACCTTAATTCAAAAAAAAATCTACTGTTTTTTGTAAAATTCATCCGATTATTTTCGTGTATTTTAAGGACTGAAGCGCTTTCCGGGCTTTTTCCACCCGAAGCGAATATCCGCTCTTCAAATTCCGTGCGTTTTCCTGTAAAGAAAAAACCAGCCCTGAAGGAAAGGACGCAAATGCATACAAAAGCCATCTTGCTTTTTGCCGTTTTGTTTGTGGTCATGCCGGCATGGCTTTTTGCGGAACAAATGACCGGCAACTGGCGGCTGACCGGCTACACGAAATACCGCGACGCCGTCTTTGTGGACCGCGACCGTATTTCACAACCCGCCCCGGGCCTTACGATGGCCTGGATCAAGATCGCCCCGTCCGGAAAAAGCCGATACCGGCACTTTGTCGCCCAGTACCTTCAAAGCGTCAAAAAATGGAATCCGCGATGGAAATCCGTGGAAATCCGCTGCGAAATCAACTGTTCCGGAAACCTCATCCGTTTTACGGAATTTGTATATCTGGATAATGACAGAAACATGCTGCACGAAGCCCGCGACATACAGGCGTCCTGGTTCCGGATCAATTCTGGAAGCACCTGGCATTGGGCACAACGGGAAGTTTGCGGCAAACCATAAAATTAAAGGAGAAAAAGCAATGAGCACACAACCGGCAAAGATTCCCACGACCCTCAGCGCATCGGAATTCCTTCTGAAAATCATTGAAATCGCACCGCGGCTTCCGTCCATGATCTTCAACCTGATTAAAGGGTTGAAAAGCATCGGCGGCAGCGCCAACAACTCCTGGGGCCTGGAACTGGAAAGAATCGCCGTCCAATACCCGGACAATCCCGCGGTCAAGTCCCCCGACGGTGCCCTCACCTACCGGGAGCTCAATGAGCGGGCCAACCGCTTCGCCCACTATCTGATCTCCAAAGGCGTCCGCCGCGGCGACGTGGTGACGCTTTGCTTTGAAAACCGTCCCGAACTGCTGGCCGCCTACTGCGGCTGCTCAAAAGTCGGCGCCATCGCCTCGCTGATCAACACCAATCAACGGGGAGACTCACTGGTGCATAGTTTCAACCTCAACCGGGGCAAAGTTGTCCTGATCGGCGAGGAATGTTGCGAGTTTTTCATCGAGTCGCGCGCCGGAATCGACCTTTCTCAATCGACACTGGGAATGGTCCGGGACGCGGGGCAATCCAATACCAAAGACGTTCCCGACATTACGGATGAGCTGGCGCGGCAAAGCGGCGCGAATCCCTCCACCACCAAAAGCGTCACCCTGAAAGACACCATGGCGTATGTTTACACCTCCGGAACCACCGGGGGCCTGCCCAAGGCGGCCGTCATCATCAACAAACGGACCCTGTCGGCCATGTTCTGGTTCGGGAAATTCGTCATGCCCGTCAAACCCACGGATACGATTTACATTCCGCTTCCCTTTTTCCACACCAACGCCATCACCGTCGGATGGCCGCCGGCGCTTTACAACGGCGCGGCCGTGGCCCTGCGCAGAAAATTCAGCGCCAGCAAATTCCTGGACGACGTCCGGCAGTTTCAGGCGACCCACTTCATTTACGTGGGGGAAGTCTGCCGCTATCTGATGGCGACGCCCGCGAAGCCCGACGATCACCAGACGACGCTGAAATACATCTGCGGCAACGGGCTTCGGCCGGATATCTGGATGCCCTTTAAAAAACGGTTCGGCATTGAAAAAATATACGAGTTTTACGGCGCGGCCGAAGGGGTGGGTGTTTTCACGAACTTCCTGAACATCAACTACAGCGTGGGTACCAGCGTGACGCCGTTCGCCATCGTGGCCTACGACACCGAAAACGACCGGCCCGTCAAAGATGAGAAGGGCTTTTTGAAAAAAGTCGGCAAGGGCGAAACCGGGCTTCTGATCATGGAAATCTCCGAAAAGACCCCCTTCGCCGGGTATTCGGACAAGAAAAAGACGGAAGAAAAAATATTCCGGGATGTGTTCCGCAAAGGCGACCTGTGGTTTAACACCGGCGACATGCTTCGAAACATGGGCTTTGGCCACGCGCAGTTCGCCGACCGGCTTGGCGACACCTTCCGCTGGAAAGGCGAAAATGTGGCCACGCAGGAAGTCGAAAAAGCGATCGACACCTTCCCCGGCGTCAAGCAGTCGGCGGTCTATGGCATCTCCATGCCCGGCAGCGACGGAAAAGCCGGTATGGCCGCCGTCATTCGGGATGAAAACGAGCCGCTCGATCCGGCCCGACTGGTGGCTCATCTAAAGGCGAGCCTGCCCAAATACGCCGTGCCGATCTTCATCCGTTTCGTTCCGGATTTTGAATGGACCGCGACGCACAAAATCAAGAAGACCAATCTCAAGAATGAAGGCTATGATCCGGCGCAGGTCAGGGAGGAACTGTATGTGCTTCTGCCGGGGAGCGAAACCTATGTGCCCGTCAGTGATGAAATATATCGCAACGTAACGGCCGGAACGTATAAATTTTAACGTTCGACGCCGTCTCCGGCGAAGGCGACGGCAAGGCGCCAGGGCGTACCGTGCAGTTCGACGGTGCGCCATTCCACCGTTTTGGCAATCGGCGCTTCACCGACTTTTCGGTAAAAACGGTATCCGCCCGATCCTTCGCGGGCGTCGGCCATCCTGCGGCACAGGGCAATCAGCTCCGGAAACGGCTGGTATAACGGATCGCTGAAGATGTTGAGTCCGATCTGTTTCGCATCCACGTCATAAATAATCAGACCGTCGGCCTGCATCAGGAAAATGGAAACCGGCATGTAGGCGGCGATCGGTCCGATCATGCTTGAAAGCAGATATTCCGGCGCAAACAGAGCCGAGACCGATCCCGAAAATCCTTGATCCGTCGAAAATATCGGATGATGAATCACGACCGCCCGGGGGCCTTCCACGGACTGGAATGAGCCGCTCAACACCGGCTTGTGGGTTTTGAACAGCCGGACCATGTGCGCCTGCCGGCTGATGTCGGCGCCTTCGGACAACCGGTGCGCCGGCGGCTCCACCGCCAGCATGATTCCCGAATCGCTCACCGTTTCGCAGTCGACAATATAGGGATTTGCCCTGTAAAGACCCTGGAGAATTCCGCGCGCAAAATCTCCCCGCAGGTCTTTGCCGGCCAGCACCTTTGCGCCGTGACGCAGATCATTGTCCAACCGGTTCAACGTCGTCTGAATCTCGGTTTGCAGACGGGTTAAAAGGTCCAGCAATTCCTGCCGGGAAAGCACGGTCCGGTGTCCGCTCGCGTCGGGAACTATCAGCGCGCCCGACACAATTTTTGCCCGCAGCGCCTGAACCTGCTGAACCATGCTTTCGGAAATCAGCTTCCTATTCTGGTCGTTATACACAAATCCAACGCCCTGTTCTTTCAGCCCCAGTGTCTTGAGGCCTCCCGAAAAATTCCCGCGCACGCAGGATTGAACAACCTCGAATACCGCCCCGTCAATATTTTTCAGCATGCTCGTCAGGACGCGGCCGGGCGCCTGCGCGCTCTGATCGATGTCCACGCCGATCGCCAGACGATTCATCTTCTTCGCCGCCTGGAAAAGGCCCGCTCCCGTCTCGCCGGCGGCATGATAAATGACGTCCGCTCCGTTTTTATACATGCGCACGGCGGTCCGGTACCCTTTCCGCGGATCCCTGAAGGCCTGTCCGGTGATGCCCGCATATTGTGAATAGATGCGGATCCCCGGCCGGACGGCTTTTGCGCCCGCCTCATACCCTGCCTGAAACTTGCGAATGATCGGGCTGTCCATTCCACCGATAAAACCGATTTTCCCCGTCTGGCTTTTCAGGGCCGCGATCGCCCCGACCAGAAAGGATCCTTCCTCTTCCTTAAACGTCAGTCCCGCAAGATTCGGCGGCGGCGTGACAAGATTTCCTTCGTCATCATGCTTCGCGCTGTAGTCCACCACAACAAATTTTTTATCCGGATGCCGGACAGCCAGATAATCGAACCTTTCCGAAAAGGCAAAGCCGACGCCGATGATCAATTGCGCATCGGAAGCTGCGGCCTCGTTTACGGCATGATCCAGCTCCAGGTTTCGTTTATGCTCGACATAGACGGCCTTCACGCCCAGCTCAGCGACCGCTTTTTCCATGCCGCCGTATGCGGAATCGTTAAATCCGCCGTCTCCCCTTCCGCCCATGTCAAAGATCAGGGCCACCTTCAGCGGCGCCGGACCTTGCGCCTTCAAATCCTGAACGACCGCCAAAGAGACTAACAGCATCAGCCAGCAAAAAGATAGCAACCATGCCTTTTTCAATCTTCCATCTCCTTATTTTGTTGGCTACAAAGACGGCCCCTACTTCCTCGTCTTCACCACCGCTTTGACTTCGGAAAATTCCCCCGCCCGCACTGTGCCGTCCGACGCGGCCTTGATCTTGACGCCCCGTGTCTTGACGCCGATGTCCTTTGATTTGGTTTGAACGGCGTAAACGCTTCCCTCGTCCTTTAAATTCAAATCGCCCAGCTCGGATACGCTGGCATAGACGATAATGCTTTCCTCGCCGAAGGGTGGATTCACTTCCAGTTCAAACTGATCCTTGCCGGAGGGGATCTCGTAAATCACACCACCCTGAAAATAGTTGTCCTGCCGGTAGGGATTGGGTAGCAACTGCAAATGGTTTTTTGCCGCATCCCGATAAATCAACCGGGCAAAGAAAGGCTTGTTCCCTTTGAGATAAATCCGGATTTTCTCGCCGGTGGAATAAGAGGTTTTATCCGTCCAGACCTTCACGGTCAAAGGCAGAGAAGGATCATCCAGCGCCGCCTCAGAAGCCTTTGCTCCGGCCTTCTTCATCGCTCTTTCATCCGGAATGACCTCTGTTTTCAGCTTGACTTTATAGCAGTCGCCCTGCCCCGGGTCTTTGTACCAACTCTTTTCCAGCGTCTCGAGAACTTCGACGGTGGCATTGGCATAAGCGGAAACCAGGTCTTTCTGCAGCTCGAAGTCCTTCACCTCCGTCGCGGAAGAAACATAGGTCTTGACCGACTCGACGGCGTTTCGCTTCGCTTCGGTAAGCGCCGCTGTTTCCGTCTGCTTGCGCGACTTGTCGTCTCCCATGCAGGCGGAGCCTTCGGCGATCTTGATCGTCGATTGCGCGGCATAAACCGGCGCCGCCAAAAGAATGATCATTGCTACAAGAAATAAAATCTTACGCATAGAAGCCTCCCTCATCGTTTATCTGCCAAGCACCAGCGGAAAATCCATTCCCCGGGAATCCACCACGGGGTACTGGGCTTCCTGTTTATACTTTTTTGTGATTTCCGGCAACTGCTCTTCCACGTAAACCATCAGCTTGCGAGCGGTGACGGGTTCGCCCGGACCCGCCGCCTTGCCGCCCAAGCCCGCAAGCAGCGTATAGGTGAAAACGCCGTGCCCCAGATCTTTCACTTCGGCGGCAAACTGGTCTTTGGTGGACGCGGCCACAACATGCACGCCCGTGGAACGCGATAGCTGGGAAAGCGCTTTGCGATCCTCAAATCCGCGGAAAGCAATCAGCACGGCGCCCGATTTGCAGGCATCCACCAAAAGCAGGATTTTTTGCGCTTTGATGTTTTTGATATAGCCGGACAGATCATCGGATGAAACACCCTTCGCACGAACATCCGCTTCCCGTTCGGGATAGGTCAATTCATGCGGGATGAAGTACCATTTATCGTTCAGGCTCTCACCATGCCCCGCAAGATAGATCAGCACCGCATCCTGTGGATTGGTATTTTGCAGCTCGTTCAATTGAGAGACGATATTTTCCCGGGTGGCCTGCTCACTGTAAATTTCGCGGATATTGACTTTCCTGAACAATCCGCCGCCCCGATTCCTAAAAAAGCCGGCAATGCTCTTTGCATCCGGCTCGGCGTAGTTGAGGTTGAGCGCGGGATTCTTGTATTTGTTGACGCCGACCGCCAGGACATAGAGAGACACTTCCTTGGAAGGGGCCTTAAGTTGGACCATCAGTTCATAAGGATTGGATTCCGTCCTGTCTCTGCTGAATCCCACGGCCCGAAACGTATTCGCGCCATCGACCAGCGACACGGAATAGTGTCGGACCGTTTCCCCTCCCCGGGGGGCGATTTTGACGGCGCGTTGATCGCCGCCGACAACCTTGCCGTTATGATAAAGCCGGATTTCATCGATGCCGCCGCCCGTGTCTCTGGCAGTCACGGTGATGCCCAGCGTATCCGTATTCAATACGCTTCCCGCCGCTGGAGACGTGATCCGGACCTCCGGCGGTGAAAGGATGCCTTTTCGGATGTCGGCCGTCGCTTCCACTTTCTTGCCCTGCAGCACGGAGGCCACATATACGGGATTGAAAAACTTCTCGAAGAGATTGTCGATGGAATAGACATTCAACCCGATGCGCACATTCAGGTGT
Source organism: uncultured Smithella sp. (assembly GCA_964626775.1). Lineage (GTDB taxonomy): Bacteria > Desulfobacterota > Syntrophia > Syntrophales > Smithellaceae > UBA8904. The sequence goes on from CAZVGQ010000021.1 coordinate 6,973, forward strand.
TTTGCGCCGCCCGGAGAGGCGTTGAAATAGCCTTCCGGGGTGATCACAATCCATTCACCGCCGGTGAAGCTGATGAACTGGGCGATTTCTTTGCCGGACGCGATATCCCACTGGCGCGCCGTGCCGTCCTTGCTTGCGGAAAGAATGTAATTTCCATCTTGCGAGAAGGCCAGGGATTTAATCTCGTCCGTATGTCCCTTGAATGTTTTGATCTCGCCGCCCTGACGGAGATTCCATAATTTCACGGTGCCGATCCAGTCGCCCGAAACGACGAACTTTCCGTCGCCGGAAAGCGCCAGAGAAGTGATGAAACCGGGATGACCAGGAAAGGATCTTATTTCCCGGCCCGAGGTCAGATCCCAGAGTCCGAGGATGCCCTGATTGCCGCCTTTGGCCGTAACGATCTGTCTTGAGTCGGCGGTAAAAGCCACCTGGTTAAAGCCTTCCCTTTTTTGATTCGCCCGCAGTCTGATGGATTGCTTTCCTGTGGCCGTATTCCAGATGCCCAGGATTCCCCTTTCGTCATCCAGTGAGTAAGAGGCGGCGGCAATCAGGCGGCCATCCGGTGAAAAAGCCACATATCCGCTGGATGACGACAAACTTAAATGATCGGGAAAGTTTTCGAGGGCGACCGCCCGGCGATTCAGGACATCGACAAGGCTGATGCGTCCCCCGTCCTTTTTCACCATGAGCGCGTAGCGTCCGTCGGGAGAAAAAGTAACGGCCTGTTGCGGGCTGTCGTAGGCCGTCGGATAGCGATCGGCGGCGTCGCTGATGATCGCCCGATCTGTTCGGCTGTCGATTACCTGATAGCCCTTGTCGATGATTTTGAAAAAGCGCCGATTGCCCCATTCGTTTTGCCCTTTGGTCCACCAGTTGTCGAATGGCTCGATCGTCCGGCGGCCGGTCAAACGGCCCTGGCGGCGGTCAAATACCGCGATCTCCTCATTCCCGGCGATTTTGACCTGCTCCTGGTCCGCCGAAAAGAAAGCCAGATTAATCCCCTGAACATCGCCGCCGAAGCTTCTTATTTTTCTGTGCTTCGCGGCATCCCAGAGGGAAACCTTATCGGTCGCGGAAACCGCGATCAACCGGCCGTCCGGAGAAAAACGCACCGCAGCATCGTCAAGTTTACCATCATCCGTCATGCCGGCTTCCACCTGTCCCGTAACGGTATTCCAGAGAATCATAATCGGAGGGAAGGAGGAAACGGCAACAAAGTGCCGCCCATCGGGAGAAAAGGCGATCGTGCCGTTAGTTTTGATACTGCCTGCCGGAAAGCCGCTAAGCGCCTTTGCCGTTTTCCCGCTCGCGACATCCCAGAAGAAAATATTTCTGTCCTCGCCGATGGACGCCACCAACTGACCGTCGGGAGAGAACGCGACCTTGCTGACTCCTTCGGTATGCCCGGTAAAGCGGTGTATTTCTCTTCCCGACCTTACCTCCCAGAGTCTGACGGTGTTATCCTTTTTAACCTTGTTCAGATCGGGCGTCTCACTTCCCGATGCCAGATATTTTCCGTCCGGTGAAAAGGCGATCGTGTGAATGCTGGAGGTATGCCCTTTGAAGATCATCAACTCGCGCCCGGTTCTGAGATCCAGGAGCTGAATGTTGCGGAAAGTAAGATCCCCGCCGGGGACCTTCTCGTCCTGGCCTCCCACGACGGCAAGAGACGTCCCGTCGGGAGAAAAAGCAGCCGCGATCACGAGGAGCGGTTTCCCCTTTTTGCTAAGCCTCCTGATTTCCCCACCGGTCTTCACATTCCATAACGTGGCGCCCCCCTTGGATTCCAGGGAAAGCAGGGATTGACCGTCGGGACTGAAGGCGACGAAATCAACCATGTCCCGGGCGACAAATGTCCGAATTTCACGGCCCGTTTCCACGTCCCACAGCTTGATGTTTTTATCAGAACTGCCGGATGCGAGATATTTTCCGTCCGGCGAAAAATCGACGGTACTGACATTGCCGGAATGTCCCTTCTGGACGAAGATTTCCGGCACATCCGCCGCGAACACGGAAGTTTCCAGAAACAACGCCAGAAATAATCCAAAAATGAAAACGAATTTTCTTTCCATACTCATCCCAGCCTTTTCACAGACAGAATCTTTTGTTCTTCATGGCCAAAACAAGCTCAAAGGAACGGCTTGAATAATCTGAAGGTCACAAGCGACCCGCCCTACATTCTTTCAACCTATGTCCCATTACCCATGCCCAGTAAAGAACGGTCGCGACCACCCTTGCGGGTGGCAAGACCGTTCCTCACAACCATTCGCCATCCACCATCCACTATTTCACTTTCCCGATGGGAAACGCCTGTCCGTTGATGGAAACGACGGGAGAACGGGTATAGGAAAATGTCTTTTCCGAAAGCCGCGGCATTTCAGCGCGCACATAGGCGGTGAGATCCGTGCTCCTGACGCCGCCGGTTTTATCTCTGTCCGCCGTACCCCGCAAGCCTTCGGAGACCAGGTAGGCGAACAGGCTTTGCCCCTGATAGCCAGCCAGCGCTTCCGGAAGAGGCGCGAATGATGCCAGAACGGTCGATCCCAAGGTTCCGCCCATAATCTTAAGGGCTGTCTCTTCGCTCATGCCACGCATTCGGGAAGGTGTTTTCCCCTCCTCGCCCGGAGCGCGGGGATTGCAGGCGTCGATTAAAATCAGTTTTCCGGCCGCCGGAATATTGCCGACGGCCTCCTGCAGTTTTCGCAGGGAAATAGCGTCTGTTTTGAGTTTTTCAGCACTTAGCGAATTAACATTGGACGTCACAAGGAAATATTCCCCATCCTCGACAACCGCATAAGCGGAGATGTAAAAAACAAACAGGTCCTCCGCGCGCAGGGCCTGATGTGCTTGAATCTCCCGAAGAATCGCTTCAGCCGTTGTCTCCTCGGGCTTGATCAAGGTCTTGACGACCGGCTTTTCATAGAGACCTTCCGACGTCGCCTTGAGCGCACCTGAGACCAGTTCCGCGCCGGCCGCCGCATACGGAAGTTTATGGTCGGGATCCCCGTACTCGCCGACGCCGATGGCCAAAGCGGCAAGCGACGGACCGGCCGCCGCGGCATAGGAGGCCGTCACCTCCCATGCCGCCTCGTTGCTCCGCATGCTGTTGTCGCCGTTCAAGGCTGCTGCATGGATGACGCTCTTCCCGCGGACAAGCTTCAGAGGATAGGTCCTGAAAACGGTCCGCTGTGACTTTTCCGGCTCCGAAACCGAACGGGCATCCAAAACCACGGCGGTCCCGTTCAGGTAAAGACGGACGTGCCCGATGCCGCCGCCCTGCTCGTCCAGGTTCAGCCGGACCTGAACCTCTTCCGTGGCGACGGTGGCGGGCGTATCGACAATCCTCACTTTCGGCGGTTCTTTTACGTCGGTCAGCTTTCGAAAATCCCTCAGGGAATCCCCGGCCAGCGCCATTCTCACCACGTCGGGGCGGTAGAAAGACTCCCGGTAGTTTTCGATGCCGTAAACAGAGTCTCCGACGCGGACGTTGATGAAGCGATCCCCTCTGGAAGAGGCGTTGTAGTATCCTTCGGGCGTCATGACAATCCATCCGCCGTCGGTGAAACTGACGAGCTGCACAAGCTCCTTTCCGGCAGAAAGATCGTACTCGCTGATGGCAATCCCTTGTTTCACAATAGCTCTGCGCCCGTCGGATGTCAGCAAAACGCCAAGGATGTTCTGATCCACCGCGATGGCCGCGTTTTTCTTTCCGGACGTCAGGTCCCACACCGCCAGTTCGTTCCGGTCTTTGTCCACCGCGACCATCATTTTTTTATCGCGCGAAACGTCAAACGGCCCGGGCGGCACAAAATCGGCAAACTTGCGAATCAGGCGGCCGGTCGCTGCTTCCAGGGTGTAAAAGCCCCCGTCGAGATCGGTGGAAAGAATGAACCGTCCGTCCGCGGAATAAATGGATTTTGCCGCATTCTTCGCGCATTCCAGCGTTTTTTCAAGACGTCCGGAAGACGCATTCCAGATCATATTCCGGGAAAGCAGAAAACGGCCGTCGGGCGAAAAAACCACCCAGGGATAGGGAGCGTTGGGTTGGGCAATCGTCAGGGTGCTTTTCCCCGTCGCGACTTCCCAGACACCCGCGCCGCAGGCAAGGCGAAGGCCGTCGGGGGAAAACGCCAGAACGCCGCTGCCGTAATCGACAAAGTCCCCGGCGTTCAGTTCTTCGGCGTAGATGGGCTTGTATTCCGTCTTCACTTCGGACACTTTTTGCCCGTCGTTTAAATTCCAGATTCGAATGATTCCGGAACGGGAAAGCGCCGCCGCAAAACGGCGGTCAAATGATACGGCCGAAGCCAGAATCATTTCCTTCTCTTTCGACTGCAACGCTTTTTTTAAAACGCCCGCGCCGATATCCCAGATCTGAACTTCGCCGGCAACGTCTCCCGTAACGGCGAGGCTTCCGTCAGCGGACAAAGTAAGCGAACTGATCTCCGCCGCCGCTCTGCCCGTAAAAGTCGTGAGCGGCCGGCCGGTTGCCCGGTCAAAGGCCTGCAGGGCATTGCCGGAAGGCGTGATGATTTTTCTTCCGTCATACGTCAGCAGCCCGTGTTTGGCGGCAAAGCGCCTGATTTCGAGTCCGGTCCGGACATCCCACAGAACGATGCCTGCGTCATAACGGCTCTTCGTCAGGACGATGCCCTCTTCCGCGCAGATGGAAAGGGAAAGGAATGCGCCGCTCTGCCCGAAGCGGCCCAGAATGCCGCCGCCGGCAATATCCACGAGCGAGCTTTTTTTGGCGCTGTCCAGATGGAGCTTTTGTTTCTTTGGACCGGCCGACGGGCCAAACGCCTGTTGCTCCCTGTCGGTCAGCTCCCAGTATTCATTGGCCAGAAAATATTTCCCGTCTTCGGAAAAATGAAACCCGGCGCTCATGTATTTCCTGACTTCACGCCCTTCCGGCGTCAGGACTTTGATCATCCGGTGATCCAGCACTTTATCATCGTAGGCAATCAACAAATGCCTGCTGTCGTCCGCAAATCCGATGGAAAGAACGCGGCCGGGAAACGCAAAGGCTTTCCGCTCGGCGCCGGATGTCAGATTCCAGAGCCGGACATCGCCGGTTCCCGCCAGGCTGAGAATATTTTGACCGTCCGGCGAGACGGCGGCCCTGGATATTTTCTCTTTGTGGCCGGCAAACGTCTTTTGCAGCGCGCCGGTTGTCAGATCCCAAAGTTTCAGGGTTTTGTCCTCGCCGGCCGACAGGGCGTGCTTGCCGTCCGGGGTGAAATGAACGGCGGTAATCTTTTCCTTATGGGCAGGAATGCTTTCCAGCAGTTTTCCTGAGGCTTTGTCCCACAGGCGGATTTTTCCGTCCGGCGTCCCGCTGAGAATGAGACGGCCGTCAACCGACATGACCAGCACATAGCCGCTGTCGGCCTGGCTTGTGAGCGCCATGGCCTCTTCCCCGGTCCGGACGTCCCAAAGGCGTATAGCGCCGTCCGCGTCTCCGGATACAGCAAAGCGGCCATCCGGCGAGAAACGGACAAGAGTGACTCTTGCCGAATGGGCAAAGGCCCGAACCTCCTTCCCCGCTTCGATGTCCCACAACTTCATGGTATGGTCGCGGCTTCCGGAAAGAACATATTTCCGGTCGGGTGAAAAGGCGAGCGCTTCGATTTCTTTCTGATGGCCGGTCAACACGGCAACGGCCTTTCCCGTCTTTAAATCCCACACGCGGACGGTTTTGTCCCGCCCGCCCGACGCGGCATAGGACTCGTCCAGTGACAGGGCCACGGCATCGATCCTGTCTTGGTGGCCGTCCAGCGAGAAAACAATTTTTCCCGTGGAAAGCTCCCACAGGATCAGTTTTTTGAACCGGGTATCCGACGGTTCCTCTGGAACGGCGGAAAGCATCCTTTTGCCGTCCGCGGTCACCAGATTTTTGTGTCCGAAATCGTATCCGGAAAAATATTTTTTGACGGGCGCGCCTTCAGGCAGTTGCTCCGAGGACAACGCCTTTCCCTCCGAAAGCTGAGCCGCGTAAAGCCTGGAGGACACGATGGCCCTTACAACGGAGCCGTCAAAGGAAACAGGATCGATGATCGCCGGCTCTGTTTCCCGGCTTAAGGCAAAGTCCCGCACACGCCCGCCGTGGGCGACGTCCCATATCCCTACGCCGCCCTTTTCGTTTACGGAAAAGAAGGATTTGCCGCCGGGCAGAAAATGAACATACAGGACCCCCACGCCTTCCGAAAACGTGCGGATCAGCCTGCCGCTTTGGGCGTCCCACAGCTTGATGCCGCCGTCGCTGCTTCCGGAAAGAATAAATTTGCCGTCGGGCGACCACTCCACCGCGTTCACGGAACCGGAATGCCCTGTCTGAATGAAGATTTCCGCCTTCTTTCCATCGAAGCAGGGCAAATCAGAGCTTTCTCCGGCTGAAGAGAAAACGGGGAAAAGGATTAAGAAAGCAAGAAAGCAAAGCCTCATCGTCGAGAAACGAAAAATACCCCTTCTGAAAATCATAGATGCTCCCCTCATGTCATCCAGGCGGACTTCCCCAGCCAAAAGTTACATGATTTCTGCACGTCAATTTCGTTGAATAACTCCATGATGACGATTTTTCTGAAAGTAAGGATCGTGCCTGCTGTGAATGAACGCAAAAAAAAGGAAAAGAAGCAGCATCAGCACAAAAACCGCCAACAGATTTCCCCTCATTCGCCCTATGGCAGGGATGAAACCGGACAAATCACCCTGTTCGTCCCGTCCACTTTGTGCAAACGTGTAGATCAAACCCAAAACCAACAGCGGGCCCAGCAAAGGAAACACCGACGCCATCGCCGCGGCATAGAAACGCCAGGTATTCAAAGGACGGCCGCCCCGGCGTAACATTTCAACATAAGCCCCGGTAATCAGGAATCCCCAGGAAACGGGATAGACGACCTTGAAAAATGAATCCGCCCCGGACGCGGTCGTCATGCCGGCAAGCAGCGCCGCGGCATGACAGATGCATCCCGCCGTCAGAGCGTTTCTTCCAAAAGCGGTAGTGGCGATTTCACGCGCCGGCATTATCGTCTCCGGGCTGAATCAGGCGTTTCTTCCAGCATCATTTTGGCGCCCTTGTGTTTTGCAAATACTTTCATGGCGTATTGTCCGGAGGCCTTAAACGGTTTGGCAAGCTCAAGAATGATTTCCGCACACCCGAATGGAATGATCCAGACATCGCCTCGCAAAATTGGTTCGTCAAATCCGATGGAGTAAAGCCAGTCCGCCTGATGGCCGAGAAAAACGCAGGCGACAACATATTTTTTAAAATCCACCTTCGGCGCCGGCTTTTCAAAAGCGCGCTGCCAGAGATCGTTCCACTCCCCGCGTTTTTCGACCACCTTGATGAATTCGTCTTTCTGATTGGAAATGTTCCCTTTCCACTCCATAACCAAAGGCGGCTTGTTCGCAGATTTCTGTCGCAATTCAGCCGAACCGACGGCCGGAGACAGGGCGCATAGAAAAATCATCAGGACGGTCAAAAGAATGGAATGGATTTTCATGGTTCAATCTCCGGCACTGGGATTAGCGTCCATCGACATCTTGCAGGAAATCCCCGACCACGGCGGCAAAGATCTCCGGGCGTTCGATCTGATGAAGGTGGGAAGCATTCGGGATGACGGCCATGCGGGCGTCTGGAAAAATCTGCTGAAAATCCTTCACCGTCTTGACGCCCGCCTCGTCCCGGTCCCCGCAGGTGAGCAGGACGGGCTCGCGGATCTCGCACAGACGCGGCGTCAGATCATAGTCCTTGAGCGCTCCGGTAATGGTAAATTCGCTTTTGCCCCACATCGTATTGTAAACCTCCGGATTGAGGCCGGAAAAAGCTTCCTGCAGCGAAGCGGGCCAGGGCTTGAGCAGGCAGACGTGCCGGTCGTAGTAGGCCATCATGGCCGATTCGTACGCTTCGCCGAAGTCGCCCGTTTTCTCGCCTTCCTCGATGGCGTCCCGAATGTCTTTCGGCAACCGGGCGATATTTTGCCGCTGGTCGGCATCCCAGGCCGGGGAAGAAAGATACGGAGCGCAGAGCATTACGCCCCTCACGCCGGATGGCTTTCGATCCAGCAGGTAGGAGCAGGCCAGCGCGCAACCCCAGGAAAATCCCATCAGGTAAACGTTGTCAAGCTCTAAGGCGGCCCGCACTTGGGCCAATTCGGCGACATAATTTTCGACCGAATAAAAATTTTTGTCCGGGGCCCGGTCGCTTTTGCCGCAGCCCAACTGGTCATAGAAAAACACCGGACGGTCTTTCCAAAGCGGCTCGAGACCGTCATCCATGCTTAAAAAACCGGGGCCGCCGTGGAGAACGAGAATGGGCGTCTTCTTCCCCCCTTTCCCGTGAACGAAATACCGAAGGCTACCGTTGGCCGTGCGAATCTTTCCTTCGCCGCTCTTCAATCGATCTTTCCTCCCTTGGAAAAAGGGTAGTTCTTGCCGCCGAAAATCGTCCTGACGTTTGCCTCTCCTTCGATGCGATAGGGAATATCCTTGTCGGCGATCACGGCCCGAAGGCTTTCGTTCCAGTTTTTGAAGCCGGCCACGACCGGCGCCTGAA
>CAZVGQ010000022.1:0-15334 GCA_964626775.1 uncultured Smithella sp.
GATGGCCTTGGGGATAGTGGTTTGATATTTTGAGGTAATTACGGATTGCATGCCAAGCCTCCTGTTCCTGTATTTCCTTACGATTTTATTATAACGTAAGGAATAGAGGAAAGTCAAGTTGAGGGATGATCCAGGATAAGGGCTACCCAATGCCATCCCTACTTGTGGTCAAGGATCGGGAAGGGGCGTTTTCGGCTGTCGCGCTTTCGTGTCTCTTCGCAGAAGGGGATGCTGTAGCAGGACAGGACCGTCCGGGAGGGCAGGTATCCTTCCCGGAGGCCCAGCCGCCCGTCCAATGTGACCAGACCGTAAATTCCGAACAGCTCCTCCGCTTTCGCCTCCACGGCCCGGATGAAACGGGTTTTTTCGGGACTCGGAAGCAGATGATCCAGAAAGAAGAGGCGATCCCTGTTCTTGCCGATTGTCTCCAGAGAATAGCCGATGGCGACGCCGGCGATCTTCCCATCACGGTTCCGATAAAACCAGCCGGCGCTGCCGAAGACGCCGCGGCCGCCCTGAAAACAGGCATAGCGTTGAAGCTCTTCGACGGTGAACACACGCCCTTCGCCCCGCTTTGCCACATCCTCATTCATTGCCGCGCAGACCTCTTCCACGCAATTGGCGTCAATTTGCGCAACGGTTATGGCCCCGACGGGCGATTTGCGGCCCGCGAAAAGCCATACACCCGCCCGCTCGTACCATTGTAACCGGGCGTTGGCGTCGGCCCGGTCAAAATCCAGAATTCGGGACAACAGGTGATAGTCACCCCAGTGATCGAAGTAGTCCCGTTCCTGATTCGTGTGTATCCGGTGAGAAGAAAAAAGATTTTCAATTGAGCTGTGGTACCACTGGACACAACAGGGCAGACTGCGGGCGGCGTATTCCTGGCTGTTCAAAAAAAGGTAACGTGCGAGGCCGTGCGCCTTGATCCGGGGATGGATGCTCAAAGCCGTAAGGATCCCAGTCCGATACTCACGCCCTTCATAGCATAGCGATCGGGGAGTCATCAGAATAAGTCCCATCACGTCCTTACCCAGCATGGCGATCAGAGAGGCGTCATCGTTGAACCCCCTGTCCCCGAACACCCACTCCAGGTATTCCGCTTCGTAGTTGAACCGGTCCTGATTCCCGTAGGTGTCGGCCCAGCACAGGTCGATGAAGGCGGCGATCTCCTCGGTCTTTCCGGCCAGGGAGGATTCCCGCAGGGGGACGATTTGCACGTCCCTAAGGGATGGCTTGCGTTCCAGCAGATTTTCCTTCTGACGTTCGATTGCGGCGGCGGTTTTGATCACGGGTGTCCGTTCCTCCTTTTTCTCAGGTAATCCAGCGAGTCCTCGCCCATGTTCAAAGCGATGTTTTTCCCGGCATGCCAGAGGCCGGTCAGGAATCCTCCCTCGGGCACGATGCCGATGAGGGCGAAGGAGCGGATCACCTCCACAAAGGGCAGCGGACCCCGGCTTATAAAATAGGTCGGCCGCCGAAAGCCTTGTTTCTCGTTACGATAGGCGCTCTTATGGAATTCCAGGCCGTGAAAGGCATACATCCGGTTTCCAAACCGGTAGCTGATTCTCAGGACAGGAGACAGCAAAGGGTTGTGGAAACCGTGGTTGTCGTCAATGCAGGCCAGTGGAGAGATTCCCAGAGAGAGCAAGCGAAGCCCCTCCTCCCGGAACCTGCAAAGGGCCGTGTACTGGATCAAGTCCTGGGTCCCGTTCGGGGCGTCGGGACGGATTCGGCAGAGGTCTGCGTAGTACCCGATCGTCTCTCCATTCTCATATAAAGGATCGAAGACGATGTACCCCACCAGCACGTCACCCTGGTAGGCGAAGAAGGTCCTCGTCCCGTATTCGTCACAATACCGGGATTTGCGTGTCATGATGTTGAGCTCCCGGGAGTTGACTTTACTGTCGAGCCACCGGCGGGAAACGTCCATGGCCGCACGCAGGATGCCGTCGTCGCAGAAGCGCTGTTCCTGAACGGTGATCCCCGCATTTCGGGCCGTGTTGATCCAGCGTCTTATTTTCGTTTTGGATTTTCCGTTGAGGTTGAAAGCCTGAACGTCGAGGATCGTCTCCACCCCCATGTGATTGGCCTTATAGCCCAGGGCGCGGAAGGCCCGGGCCGTCTCGAGACCGCATTGGATCGCCAGGATCTTTTTTCCCTGTTTTTGCCCTTCACGGACGAAGGCAGACAGGACCTCCTTCCGCTGCGACGGGTGGCATAGGGGATCGGCGTTCATGATCCACAAATTTTGGTAAGGGGCGTAGCCGATGATCCCTTGTCCGGGGATATGGAAGTGATCCAGAACCAGGCCGTGATCGGCCAGGAGGCTGTAGGCCATGGTGAAACAGCCATGCTGCATGAAGTACGGCAGGGCCGTAGAGGTGGCGACGGGATCGGCACTGCGCGGGGATACGGCAGGGGCGAAGGTCTTCTCGGAAGAATTCCCGGGGAGGGGAGACGGTTGTGTTGCGGCGCCGGGACGGAGGGCTGTCGAGCGTTCGGCGGAAGGCGGCTGATGAGGTGCAGGCCAATCCGTCATCGGCAGTGGCCTCCACCGTTATGGTCTGCAGGATGGGTTAGGTCAGGGAAGCGAAAGACGGTCAGGAATGGAAGGGTGATGTTCGATGGAACGGGATCAGGAGAAACGTTGGACACTGAGGTGTGTTTCCACACACACACACACACACACACACACACAAATTACGCCGCGGAATCAGCCCCACCACCGGCTCTCCATAACAAAGAAATAGGGTGTAAATACATCAGTATGCCAAGAAACTGCATGAGTTTATAAGCAGATCGTCATGAGATGTCAAGAGGGAATTCTGAATTCTTTCCTCTCACCTTTGATTTCGACTGTCACTCAGGTTTTATTGCTCGTAGCCGATGAATCCGCTGTGGTCGCGTTGACGGATTATTCCGGTTTGCCGACGGTCATCCAGAGAAAAGTTTCGCCGCCGATGTTTCGGTATTGCGCGGATTCTATTGTAAAGCCGATGGATTTTAAAACGGCGGCCAGGTGGTCGGGCGTCGTGTGGCTGTAGAACAATTTTTCGCCCAGGAATTCCTTGTATCCATTGAAAATTTCCGCCCCGGTATATTCCTTTGTGGCGTAAGTAAAAAGCAGTTTGCCGCCGGGTTTCATCCACCGGAAAATCTTTTTGAAAATGTTTTCGTGTTTTTCATGCTCGATGTGAAACAGGCAGTAAATGGCGGTGACGGCGTCAAATTGACCGTCGGGAAATTCCACGTCGCGAATGTCGGCCGGCACGGTCTCCATTTTCGGCTGGTAATGACGGGCCAGTTCCAGCATTCTCGATGAGAAATCGACGCCCGTCACCCGCCAGCCCCGCGTGATGAAGAAGGCCGGAAAAGGTTCACCCGCGCCGCAGCCCAGATCGAGGAGCCTTCCGGGCTGCTCCGGCAGCCTTCGGAAAAAATCTTTGATGACTTCGGACATGTCAAACAAGCCGCGGTTTTGCTCATACGTGTCGGCAAAGCGATCGTAAATCTCCATCAAATCTGCGGACATGTCTTCACCCGCCGGCGTTGAAAGGATTTTTGCGGTTGAAATCCGGCGTCAGGGCTCTTTCATCGACTTCCTGAATGAACAGATTTTCAAACCCGAGGGAAAGGGCGAAATCCACAATTTCGTGATATTCCGCGGCCGTGATCCGGCGGTTCAGCAGCGGATGCGAGCGCACTTTCGGGACGGGCGTGTATTGAGACATGAGGCTGATCGGAATGCGCGCGGAGACCTCGCCACGCAAAAGCCTCAGCGCCTCCTTTGAATTTTCCAGACGCCCCGGCAGGACCAGGTGGCGGACGATGATGCCGCGCGCCGCGATGCCGTTTTCGACGTCCAGATCATCTCCTACCTGCCGGACCATCTCCTGAAGGGAGGCGACGGCAAACTTCGAATAGCCCGGCGCATCGGAGAACATCCGGGCGTCTTCTTCCAGGCCGTATTTGAAATCCGGCAGATAGATATCGACCATGCCGTCGAGCAGGTGAATCACGTCGGGGTTTTCGTAGCCGCCGCAGTTATAGACCAGCGGAACGGTGAGTCCCTGGGCCCGCGCCAGACATAACGCTTCCATGATCAGCGGCGTTTGGGGTGTCGGCGTGACCGGTTCGACATTGTGGCAGCCGCTTTTCTGAAGATCGATCATGATCCGGGCCAGTTCGATGACGGTCAAACGGCGGCCTTCCGCCGAGTGCGAAATTTGATAATTCTGGCAATAGACGCATCCCAGATTGCAGGAAGAAAGGAAAATGGTTCCGGCGCCGCCCGTTCCCGAAAGAGGCGGCTCCTCTCCGTGATGAGACAGAGCGCAGTCCATGACGATATCCGAAGGCAGGCGGCAATAGCCCAACTCGCCTTTCGTCCGGTCAATATGACAGGCGCGCGGGCAAAGGGTGCAGGATCGGTATAGGTCCAAAAGTTCGGGAATGATCATAAGCATAAAACGCGGGCAGCAGGCCCCGGATTGCGGCCTGCTGCCTGAAACAGAATAAAAAATGTTTGCAGAAACGGTCTGGCCGTTCGCGTCACCGGCAGGAGCCCGCGACGGCTTCCCGCCGTGTTCCGATCATTCGCCGGTGAAGCTTGGTTCGCGCTTCTGCAGGAAAGCGGTGATGCCTTCTACGGCGTCCTTGCTGGCGGCCAGTTTATTGGACCACTCGATGTCCAGCTTCAGGCCTTCATTAAAGCCCTTTTCCATGCCGACGCTGATGCCTTCCAGGACGGCGGCCACGGCCAGCGGCGGGCGTTTGGTCAGCGCCACGGCAAAGGCCGTTGCTTCCTTCATCAGATCGGCGGCCGGAACGACTTTATCGACCAGACCAATGGCCAGCGCTTCGGCGGGCGGCAGGCGTTTGCTGAAGAGAATCATATCCAGCGCCTTGGATTTTCCCAGAAGCCTGGGCAGCCGCTGAATGCCGCCCCAGCCGGGGGTGATGCCCAGATTGACTTCCGGCAGTCCGATGAGCGCTTTGGGGTTGTCCGTCATGATGCGGAAATGGCAGGCGATCGCCGTTTCGCATCCGCCGCCCAGCGCGTGCCCGTTGATCGCCGCGATGTAGGGTTTTGTGGAGCGGGAGATGGCGTTCATGATGTCGTTGCCGTTGGGGCCTTTGGTGATGTTGGCCACGTCGGAGACATCCATTCCGGCGGAGAAGCCTTTTTCGCCCGCGCCGGTGACGATGACGGCCCGCGTTTCCTTGCTTTTTTCAATGTTCGTGACCGCGTCGAAAAATTCCTCGCGAATGCCCAGATTCACGGAGTTCATCGGCGGGCGATTCAAAACAATCGTCGTCACGAAATTTTCAGTTGTCACAATAATGTTCTTGTAATCCATCTTTCTTTCTCCTTTCTAATGGTTTTATGGTTGCTTTTAAGTCTTTTGATGGCTATCCGCCCTGTCGCTGACCCGTACACTTTCAGCCGATGACCTATAGCCCATCGCCTATAGCCTATAACCTGCTTTTCTGATGCACCAGCCGCCGGCCCGGGTGCGGCACTTCAAAAAAGGGAACATTCGCGCCGCCCAGGCTTCCGATAAAGGCCGTGCGACGGTCCTTTCCGCCGAAGCAGATATTGGCCGGACGGTTCAGCACTTCGGCTTGCGGATCTTCCGCGTAAATCTCCAGACCGCCCCGCGGATCAATGTAACCGACGGCATTGGCGACAGGAAAGGCAATCCAGAGGTTGCCGGCTTCGTCAAACGCGATGCCGTCCGGAAAGCCGAGCTTGCCCAGGAATCCGGGACCGTAAACCTCTGCCGTTCCGACCGTGTCGTCGGCATAAATCCTGTAGCGCAGAATGCGGCGTTTCATGGTTTCCGCCACATAAACATATTGTTCGTCCGCATCCACCGCGACGCCGTTGGCAAAACAAATGCCCTCGGCGACAATTTTGGGCGGCCGGCCGTTCGCGATCAATACCAGGCATCCGTCGGGAACGGGCGACTTAAGTGATGCGTCGATATCCGGGTTGTCCGTGGAATTGGAAACCCAGAGGCGGCCCGCAAAATCCAGAAAGGGAAAGTTGGGCGTGGACATTTTTTTGCCCTGCGCCTGTGTCATCAGGACCGTGTGGCGGCCGTCGGGGGCAAGAGACTGGACTTCGCCGTTGCCGATGTTGGCGACAATGCAGTTGCCGTCCGTGTCGATGCAGATGCCGTTGGGCAGACCGCCCAATTGGCCGAAAAAAGTCGTCCGGCCGTCCGGGTCAATGCGGGCGCAGCGTCCGTGGGCGTCCGCTGTGCGGACGCCGCCGTCATCCAGCGCCATGACGCCTTCGGGGCGGGTCAGTCCTCCGCCGATTGTTCGAATCTGTTGAATGTCGATTTTCATGAGTTCCCTCCGGATTTGCTCCGGCGTTTCGCCGTGGAGCTTCTTGACGCCGTTTGCTCTTTTTTGCTGAAGGCGACGCAGTAAAGCGGGATTCCCCGATGCACCGCCTCCAGGCATTGATTGCAATACAAACAACGAGGCTTTTTCCCGGGATCGGCTTCCCAACTCCGGATCAGGCCCGGCTCCGAGATCAGCGGCCGGCACAGCGATACAAAATCCGCCTCCCCTCCGCGAACCATTTCCTCCATCATGGCGATGGATTTCAATCCGCCCACGGCAATGACCGGAACGCCGATCTTTTGTTTGATGTCCCGCGCCCACTTGCGGAAATAGCCTTCCCGGGACGGTTTAAGGATTTTAGTTCTGTATTCGGTCCCCTCGTATTTTTCTCCCCGAACGCCCGAGCTGATCTCCAGGGCGTCATACCCCGAATCGGCCAGCATCTGCGCCGCCCGCATGCCCTCGGCAATCGTCAACCCGCCGGGGAAGCCGTCCTCCACGCCCAGCTTGATCAGAACGGGGTAATCCGCGCCGGTCTCACGCCGAATGGCTGCGTAAACCTCCGTATGCAGGCGCAGGCGGTTTTGCAGGGATCCGCCCCATGAATCCTCCCTTCGGTTGGTAAAGGGGGAGAGGAACTGGCTGAAAAGATACCCGTGCGCGCCGTGAATCTGAACGGCGTCAAAGCCGGCTTCACGGGCCCGGCGCGCCGCCTGCCCGAAGGCATGAACGACCGCCTGAATTTCCTCTTCGGTCATTTCGCGGTAATTCCAGCGGTAAAAAGGATCGTTGGTGATGATGGAAGGACCGGCGGGCAGCCGGCCTCTGGTTTTAACGAAGCGCGCCTCGCGGCCGCCGTGATAAAGCTGCACGGCAATTTTTGCCCCCCGTTGATGGGCCGTTTGGACAAGCTTTTGTAAACCCGGGATGCAGGCGTCGTCGGCGATCGAATTCATGAAGGAGGAAACCTGGCCGGAAGAATGAACGTACGTAATGGCGGTAACAATCAGGCCGACGCCGCCCGCGGCTAGATCATCGATCAACGAGAGTTGACGGTCCGTCACCTGACCGGTGGGGTCCGACAGGCCGTCATACGTGGCCGACCGGACAAACCGGTTGCGCAGGGTCATGTTTTTCAGACGGGTTGATTCAAACAGGATGCTCATTTCAAGCCTTCGGACCAGTTCGGTTGTTTTCTCGTATTGTTTGTTTGCAGGCACCCTATCACGATTTGACGGTCGCAGGCAATCATTAGTCACCGGTTCAGGCCGTTCTTTTTGGGGTTGGAAAAAGGACAGGCGCGTGCATATTCGGTGATCCACACCGCCAAGGAATGTGGTTGACAGGTTCGGATCTTCTGTCTATACTCCGCGCCATCCTGACAGGGAAATAATCGAAAGCAAAGGGTTTTTCTATGTTCAATCGCATTGTCAGCATTATTTTTCTGATTTTTATCGCTCTTACGTCCATTCCGCTGTTTTTGACGGCTTTGCTTCTGCGCGTGGTGACCTACCCCTTTGACCGGCGCCTGCGGCTTTTGCACCTGTTCACGTGCTTCTGGGCTTCTCTTTACACCTGGACCATGCCGGCCTGGCGGATTCGTATTGAAGGCCGCGACAACGTCAGAAAAGACGCGGCGTACATGGTCGTTTCCAATCACCAGTCGCAACTGGATATTCTGATCGCCTTCCGGCTTTTCTTTCATTATAAATGGGTGTCCAAAATTGAAATCTTCCGTGTGCCGTTGATCGGCTGGAATATGATGCTGAACCGCTATATTCAATTGAAACGCGGCGACAAGCAAAGCATCGAACAGATGCTCAGACAATGCGCAACGCACCTGGACGAGGGAAGCTCCATTTTCATGTTTCCGGAAGGCACCCGGTCTCACGACGGCGAGGTCAAGGCCTTCAAACTGGGCGCTTTCCAACTGGCGCACCAGAAGAAGGTGCCCATTCTGCCGATCGTCATCAGCGGAACCAACAAGGCCCTTCCCAAATACAGCATGAATTTTACCGGCGTGCAGAAAATTTACATCAAAATATTTGAAGAGATTCCGTATGCCGCGTTCGCGCATCTTTCGGAAGGCCAGACGGCTGAAATGGTTCGCGAGTTCATCAGCCGGCAGCTGCGGGTGATGAATGAATATACGCTGGGCAATGCCTGAGCTTATCTTCCGGAGAGTCCGTTTACGTTTTCAGCAGGGCTGCGCCGATTTTTTCCTGACGAATCTGCAGTCGTCTTTTTTGAAGCATTTCCAGAAATTCCATGTCTTTTTGAAGAAGGCCGAGGCGCTCGGACGGCTGAATGTGCAGGCGTTCGATTAACCGGGCGGCGTCTGCGTGAAACTCCGCCGCAATGCGGGCAAAGGCAATGCCCAACGGCGTAAACGATCCGTCGCCCCGGTCGAGTCTGGCGGCTGCTTCATCAGCGATGCATCGCAGGGTCTGCCAGAGCGCATGTAGCGCGCCCCATTCTCCCGGCAGGGATTTTTCTGCGGACGCGTGCTCCCGGAAGGCGATTCTCAGGAGATCCAGCTGCGCGGCCATGCCGCCGAGAACGGGCCCCATCATCACCGCGTCTTCCGTCTCTCCCAGGGGGACGACGATATCCTCCCAAGCGCTTCCTTCACGGCCGAGGACGGACGTCTTCGGGATAAGGCAGCGGTTCAGTTGAATGCCGCCGTGTGGCGAAGGCTTTAAAAAATCCAGGGGCATCGGCGGCTCTGCGTAGAGGCCGTGTGCGCCGCGAGGTATGATGAACGCGGTAAACCTTTTCAGCGGCGTCGTGTCGTCCGTCACGGCAACAACCACAAACAGATCGGCAATCGGTCCGTTGGTCAGGTAGGTTTTTTCGCCGTCCAGAAGATAGAATTCGCCCTGCTTTTGGGCCTTCGTGGCCATGGTTTTCGGAGAGGCGCCGCGCTTCGGTTCGGAAACGGCAAAGCTCAGGGTGCAGTCTCCCAGGGCTGCGGCGCGCAGATATTGCCGGCACTGCTCCGGCGTGCCGAACGCTCCCACGACAAAGCGGGCGATCACCTGCTGGAAGATCCAGGACATCCCCAACCCCAGATTCAAGCCGCTGCGGACAAACGCCTCCCCGGATTGCAAAAGCGCAAGATACCCGCCGCCGTCACCGCCTTCGCTTTCCGGAAGGCCGGCTCTGAACAGACCGGCCTTTCCCATCTCCCGCCAGAGGTCTGCGGGAAACTCCTGTCCCGTCTGCAAATCTTTGCGCGGGGCAACGTGCCGCGCGGCAAACTCTGCGGCCTGCAATTGTATTTTTGAGGGTTTGTCCGATGGCGTCATTCTTACTTTTTTTTTCAAATCAACAGTCTTTGGGGTCGAATCTCGTCAGGGGGTGCTGTTCGTGACACGGCTGATTACCGTTTCAGTTCATCCCGGATAACCAGACCAATCGTTTCCATCACATACGGCTTTTTAACGTAAGCGCCCGCCCCGAGTTTTTGAGCCTCACGGACATGATCCGTTTCCGAGAATCCGCTGACCAGAATGGCCTTCTGCTTTGGATGGATTTCGAGGATTTTTCGGAACGTTTCCAGCCCGTTCATCCCTGGTTCCATGATCATGTCCAGAAGGAGAAGGTCCGCCTTGTTCTCCCTGAGATATTCCACGGCCTCTTCCCCGCCGGCAACGCTATGGACGCGATATCCCAGTTTTTTCAGCAACCCGGAAGCGACATCTCTCTGTTCGGCAATATCATCCACGACCAGGATGGATTCTCCGGCACCTTGGTATTGTTCAATTGGTATTTTCTGCTGCGGTTCGCCGGTTTCTTCGCGCGTTGCCGGGAAATAGAGGGTAAAGGTTGTACCGTCTCCCATTTTTGTCTGAATGTCGATATACCCCTTATGATCCTTGACGGCACCCCAGACAATGGGTAATCCCAGCCCCGTCCCGCTTCTGCCCATGGTTTTTTTTGTGTAAAACGGCTCGAAAATTTTATCCCGTTGTTCTTCCGGTATCCCGGTTCCCGTGTCGGACACCATCAGGACGGAATAGTCCCCCTCCTTCACTTCCTCGTGGCCTTCGATGCTTCTGTCCAGATAGCGGTTTTCTGTCCGGATCACCACTTCACCCGCGTCGCTGATCGCTTCGGCCGCGTTGGCTACCAGATTCATCAGTGTTTTCTCCAGATGAATGGGCGATCCTTTGATGTTGAGCAGGTTCGGGTCGCATTCCGCCCTGAAGGTTACTTGAGTGTGAAAGTCCTTCATTTTTTCAAATACGGGGCTCTTGAGAAAACCGGAAATAATCTGATTGAAATTGACGACGTCTGTCGCTGTTACGCCTCGTCTGGCCAGCGTGAGGAGGTCCTGAATGATGACGGCGCCTTTTTCCGTGGACTGCTGAATCTTTTCAGCTAATTTTCGGGCTTTGGCCTCCTCGGGGATTTCCAAAAGCAGCAGTTCCGTATATCCGGAAAGAACGCCCAGAACATTGTTCAAATCATGGGCCACGCCGCCGGCCAGTTGACCCAGCGCTTCCATTTTTTCCGCGCGATGCAAACGATCTTCCAGCTTTCGCTTTTCGACCTCCGCTTTTCTCCGGTCGGTGACATCAAGGATCACTCCATTGAAGATCAACCCATCCTCAACTTTGATGGGCGCTGAAATTCCCCGGAGATACATCTCCTCGCCAGTCGGTTTGATGTAACGCCCTTCGAAGCTCCACCTGCGGACCGAGAGAATTGCTTCATTGATGGAGCCGAGAAACCGTTCCCGCTCTTCCGGTGCGACGCAGGCAGTGAGCTGGGGAAAGAATTGCTCCGGATCATTGGGCAGGCCCAGCAGTTCTCTGGCGTTCTCACTGACATAACTGAGCCCCATTTCGCCGTTGGCGCGGACAAAAAATTGAAAAACCCCTCCGGGGAGGTTGCTGGCGATGCCTCTGAATCGCTCTTCACTGAGCCGCAGGGTCTTCTCCGCCTTCTTGCGGTCCGTGATGTCCCGGCTTGCGACGAGAATCCCGACGGGGTTGAGCTTCTCGTCACGCAAAAAGGATAGGCCCGCTTCCATCCAGATCGTGGATCCATCCTTTTTGTATTCTTCCACCTCCAGAGAGCGGATCCTGTGGGGATCGGCCGTTCCACTGGCTTCCAGGGCCATCTCCTGTTCAAATACGGACAGGGCGCGCTGCACGGAATCGGGTGTCAAGCCGTGGTCAAGGGGTTCCCCGATGACTTCTTCGACGGTGTATCCCCGGATCCTCGTCACCGACGGACTGACATAGGTAACGCGCAGGTCCATATCCATGACTTCGATCATATCCGCCGTGTTGTCTGCGATTAAGCGGTATTTCTTCTCGCTTTCCTTCAGCGCCGCTTCCGCCTGCTTGCGGTCGTTGATGTTTTCCAGCATGCCGAGTTGGCAATACGCCTTCCCCTGTGCATCGGGAAGAAAGAATCCCCTGTCTCTGATCCAGACGTATTCGCCCTTTTTGTGCATCAGACGGTATTCTGCATCCCAATAATCACAGGCCTTTTCCGCGGCCTCCAAAGCCGCCAGGGTTTCCCGGCGATCGTCGGGGTGCAGCAGTTCCTGCCATTGAAAGAAGCCGCCGCTGATCTCATTCACGTCATATCCGAGCACCTTTTCGATGCTGGAACCCCAAGTGATCCGGCGCGTCGGCACGATGTATTCATAGGCCACCTGACCCGAGGCTGCAACGATCAGTTCGTATCGACGCATCCATTGCAGCAAATGCTCTTCCGTGCGCTTCCGGTCTGTGATGTCTTGCAGTGTGAACTGCAGGAAATTTCGGCCGTCGGACTGGAAGCTCATCAGGTGAACCTCGGCATCCCAGATTTCGCCGTCGGGGCGCCGGTGCCGCCACTCGAAGTCCACATTTCCCTCGGCGAGCGCCTTGTCAATGAAGAAGCGGGCCTTCTCGGATGAAGGACGGTTGTCATACTGAAGAGGCGCTGACACATCGAGCGGTGTTTTGCCCAGCATTTCTTCCCGGGAGGAAAAACGGTATATCTCCACGGCGGCAGGATTGCAGTCAACATATTTCAATGTGTCTGCGTCCATAACCACGATGGGAATTTTCGAACTCTCGAAGATCCGCTGACGAAACGCCTCGCTTTCCTGCAGTGCGTCCTTGGCCTGTTTCAGATCCGTAATATCAATGGATACGCCGCAGATGGCATACAATTGATTGGATTCATTATAGAGGGGGTACTTCATCGTAATAAAGAAGTGAAGACCGTCCGGAGCGTCTGCTGTTTCCTCGATATGGAGAACGGCCTGTCTTTGCATGACTTCAAGATCATTGGCCCGGTGCTGATCGGCGATTTCTTTCGGTAGAAAATCATGGCTCGTTTTCCCAAGCAGAGATTCCCGCGGATGGCCAAAGAACGCTGCGAGCGATTGAGAAACCAGAATGAATTTGCCGTCAAGATCTTTGACGTAGATGAGAAAAGAACTGTGATCCACAAGATCATGGAGAATCCGCTTGCTGCTGAAGAAAGATTCTCGCTCCTGCATCAGCTCGAATTCAGACTTTTCCAGCTTGCGGATGCGCCGCTTCAGGGTTGATATCTCCCTGAGCAGTTCCGATTTTGTCCTCAGCGATGCTTTCATCCGACAAATATCCTACTCGATTTCTCTGATGATTCTTCCCTGGCTTAAAAAAGAAAATCCTAAATTCCCCGATAAGTCGGTCATGATGGATTCTATCAAGGGAGCGTTGACCGGCTGCCTGGCCATCCATTCAATAATAAAATTGACGCCTGTTCCGCTCTGATCTTCCCGGGGAATTGTAAAAATAACGGTGGCCAGCGGTTTGATGATTTGTTCATTTGCCAGGAAGCTCTTGCATAATCTGCCTTCCATATTAAAAAGTCAACCTTCGTTATCGTGATATCATGCTTTAGATCCGTGTTATGAATAGCGAGAAGAGCATTGATATTCAGTGGTTGTTTCTGATTGGATGGAATGTTCGAATAAATGGGCATATACAGGACCTGCCCTTTTAATTTTCGTCCGCCCTGATCCGGTATCCTGAGCGTCTCGGGATTGAAAGACATCAACGGCGTGGTGTTCTCCGTTTTGGATTTCGCGGGTTCTTCGGTTTTGCAGGCTATCAGTGTAACGGTCAGTAAGAGTGCAAGGATGACTTTAATCCCTCGCATGGACGCCTCCCCCTTTTTCGAATTCCGGTCTCTGCTGAAATTCTGAATCATTAGTAAAGGGAACCAACTCGCGTGTCAACTGTATATTTAAAAAAATCGGCAGCGCGGTAAACTCGTCATCAAGCGGCAAGCCCATGCCGCTTAGCCCACAAAAGTGTTTCTCGCGAACCATGGCGGCTGAATGATATAAACTCTTCAATTTCTTACGGTTATCTTCTATGATTCTGTATGACAACCGGTTGTAGCTTTGATAGCCTGCCATAGTCGCGATATCCGAATCGGGTATATAAACCATATGAAGATAACCCTCATTCCTCATGACAGCCGTTTTAAGATTGGCTGGGATCTTCTGATGGTTGTCGCGGTCTTTGTTTCAGCCCTCATCATTCCCTATCGCATCATTGCCGGCGATGCGGCGCGACCGTTTCAGTCCCAGTACATTCGGGCACTGTACTGGTGCACGACCACCATTGCGACCATCGGGTATGGGGACTACGTTCCCAACCACGACAGCAATATTCAGGTCCTTTACACCGTTGCCGTCCAGATCATCGGTGTCGGCATGTTCGGCTATATCGTGGGCAATGTGGCGACGCTCATCGTCAATATTGACGAGGCGCGGGCGGACTTTCATGCCCGGATGGAAGAAGTCCGCGACTATATGCGTATCAAACAAATCCCCGCCTCCATACAGGATCGCGTTAAAAACTATTACCGCTATCTCTGGGAAACCCATCAAGGCATTACCAGCGTAGATTTCATGATGACCCTGCCCCATACGCTCCGCCAGGAAATATCCCTGTTTCTCAACAAAGAAATTCTGGAAAAGGTTTCGCTTTTCCATGGCGCCGATGAGTTTTTTATCCGAGAAGTGATCGAAAAGCTTGAACACATCGTGTTTCTGTCCGGTGATTTCGTGATCCGGCAGGGGGAATTCGGCGACTGCATGTACTTTCTCAGCACGGGCAGGGTGGAGGTGATTGTCGATGAAAAAAGGTGGCTGTGCTGACGGAAGGGTCTCCCTTCGGAGAAACGGCGCTGATTCAGAATGAAAAACGAAATGCTTCCATCAGGGCCGTTACGTGTTGTGATGTTTACAGGCTTTCCCACCAAAGCTTTGAAGCGCTGAGAATAAAATATCCGGAATTTAATGAGCGGATTTCTGAAATATCCGCGACGCGGCAACTCTGAATGGAAATCCGGTCTTTGAAATAGAAACTTGCCCCTGACCTAAAAGCCGCGGCGCGTTCCGGATGGCCCAAATCGGGAGCCCTCCGCTACGCAAGCAAACAGAGTCCGATGAACGGCACCAGATTCAACAGGAGGATGCCGATTTTATAAATGCCCAAGCCTGCGTAATGAACGGCGTCAAAGGTTTCCGCCGTCAGTTTGAACCAGCGGCTGTGCAGTCCGTACAACCGGTCATGAGCGAAGATGAATGCTCCCGCCCAGACGAAAAGAATCGCGTAGTTGATGATGATGCAAAAAAGAAGAAAGTCCTTGATTTCATTGGTTGTCATGACAAACCTCCTTTGCCTGAAATAGTGTCCGCCGATTTTCTTCGGACAAGGATGAATTTTTGCATCCGTTTTCGTTGGATGGCTTCGTTGATGTTTTCCTAAAAGACCGAAAGGGTCGCAGGTCCGTTGCGCGCGCCGCGACATGCCGGACGGCATAAACCGCGGCCAGGGTTTGTGCTCTCATCGAATCCTCCGGCGGCTTCATATCACCAGCTCCTCGATGAATGTGAACAGCTGGTTGACGTTGCGGCAGGCGCGCACTTCGTGGCAGTGGCGCAGGTACGTCCGGATTTCACTGT
>CAZVGQ010000023.1:0-14544 GCA_964626775.1 uncultured Smithella sp.
ACAATTCCGTAACAATCAAGCCCATTAAGATATGCCCGATAAACTGGGTCAACCCAAGCTCTTTGAGCAAGCTAAAGACAATGCCGATAAAAAGAGAACCGAAAAGAATTGAAACGAGAAGAAAAAGAGGCAAGATCTGCACGGAAGTGAAGTAGATCTGGTTCAAAAGGACTTCACGCATGGCGCTTGAATAGGTTTTTCGTTGAAAAATCCGCAGGAAAACTTTACCGGAAAATGCAATGGTCCCGGCAAAACCGCTGATCATCCGGATGGCCTGATTCCCCAATTTTTCAAACAAGGACATATACTGTTCGCTCCGTGATGCGGCATCCTAACACAGGACATAAAATACTTCAAACCATCATTATAAATGCGTTTTACGTTGACAAACGGATGCCTGTCGTTATATTTGAAAGCATTATGCGTTCAAAAACCTCTAAAAAGCATCACCGGGCGCATTATTCTGGAGGAAAAGATGAAAAATTCAAATCGAAAAACGTTTTTTATGTTCCTGATGGCCTTTCTGGTGGCCTTTTTTATTGTTTCACTGGTGGGCGTTCTGAGATCGTCCTTTACCAGCTCCGGGGCTCCTGAAATTCCCGCCGCGCAGGCGGTCCCGAATCTATCGAGCGCCCCCGGCGTAACGCCGACTTCTTTTTCCGATCTGGTGGAGCGCGTCAAGCCGGCCGTTGTCAATATCAGCACCTCCAAAACCTACAAAGGAAGGGGCGGTTTTGGAGCTCCTTTCGGCCGATCGCCTTTCGGGGATGATTTCTTTGACCGCTTTTTCGGTGATATGCCCCGCAGAGAATTTAAACAGCGAAGCCTGGGATCAGGATTTATTATCAGCAATGACGGTTATATCTTCACCAATAACCACGTGGTGGAACAGGCGGACAAAATCCTTGTAAAAATATCCGACGGAAAGGAATACGAGGCCAAAGTCATCGGCACGGACGCCAACACGGATATTGCATTGATCAAAATTAAACCGGGCAACAGCCTGCCGGTGGCGGATATCGGAGATTCGGAAAAGGTCAGGGTCGGGGAATGGGTGGTCGCGATCGGCAATCCCTTTGGTTTGGACGCGACAGTAACCGCGGGCATCGTCAGCGCCAAGGGCCGGGTCATCGGCGCCGGACCTTATGATAATTTTATTCAAACGGACGCCTCGATTAATCCCGGCAACAGCGGCGGTCCGCTGTTTAATATGGAAGGGAAAGTCATCGGCATCAACACAGCCATCGTAGCCCAGGGCCAGGGCATCGGCTTTGCCATCCCCATTAACATGGCCAAGGGCATTCTGGCGGATCTGAAGACAAAAGGAAAGGTTACACGAGGCTGGCTGGGAATATCCGTTCAGGATATTACCGACGATATCGCCCAGAATTTAAACCATAAAAACAAAAACGGCGCTTTGGTGTCGGATGTTTTCAAGGGCGATCCGGCAGACGAGGCAGGAATTAAAATTGGAGATATCCTTATAGAAATCAATGGAAAGCCCGTCAAGGATACACACGAGCTGTTGCTGATGATCGCTGCCATGAAAGTCGGCCAGAAGATGAGCGTCAAAGCCATTCGCGACGGAAAGGAAATGATGTTCCAGGTAGTCGTGGCGGAGCGAAAAGACAATGTAACGATGGCCATGGAAAGGTCCGGGCTTGGACATTTTGGCATTGCTGCACAGGATATCACTCCGGAGATGGCAAAGCAGTTCGGAATAGCGCGCGACGGCGTCATCGTCACGGACGTTCAGGCGGGAAGTCCGGCCGATGAAGTCGGCATTCAGCCCCGGGACATCATCGTGCAGGTAAACCGGGTTAAAATATCATCCATGAAAGATTATACCCGGGAAATCACCAAAGCGGCGCAGAAGAAAAGCGTCACGCTGTTCATCAAGAGGGGGCGATCCGGTTATTCCGTAACGATCCGTATCGATTAAAGATCCGTGCTTCGGAAAAAGGCAGGCCCAAAAGCCTGCCTTTTTTATAACGCCAAAGGCCTTAAAAGATTGGAATCCATGAACAGAAGTCTGTATGATTACGCTGGCGTGATTCACCTCCACTCCTCTTTTTCCTTTGACGGTCATACGCCGATGGAAGAAATTCTCGCCGCCGCCGAAAAGAATGATGTGGACTTTATCATGCTGACGGACCACGACCATCTGAAGGCCAGACAGGAAGGATGGGAAGGGTGGCAAAAAAAAACACTGGTCCTGGTCGGGGAAGAAATCGCCCCGAGGTTTAATCACTTTCTGGCGTTTAACATCAAAGAACCTGTTTTATGCACAGGCGACCCTGAAGGGAAAAATCCGCAAAACTATATGGATGAAGTGAGCCGCCAGGGCGGATTCGGCTTTATCGCACACCCCGATCACGAAGGAACCCAATTGTTTCACGTGAAACATTACAGCTGGAACAACTGGAATGTTCGGGGTTTCGCCGGCATCGGCGTATGGGATTTTATGACGGACTGGCAAAAAAGCCTTCGCGGATACGGCAGTGCGCTGCTGAGTTTTCTTTTCCCCGCCTTTGTTTTAAAGGGCCCCCGCGGCATTACGCTGGAAAGATGGGACACCCTGAACCAAATCCGGAAAACCGTAGGCATCGGGGAGCTGGACAACCATGCCACCGTGAAAAAGCTGCTGGGATTTCGTTTCGTCGCCTTCCCTTTTCACCGGGCCCTCGCGTTCATCCGGACGCATGTTTTAACCAAAACCGGTTTTACCGGAAACAATCAACAGGACATCGCCATGGTGTATGAGGCGCTTCTTCATGGACGCTGCTATTTTGCCCTGGAATATTTCCGCAAGGCAAAAGGTTTCCAATTCACCCTGGAGCAGGACCAAAAAGTATTTCATATGGGAGATCAGGTTCCACTTTCCCGAAGCGCGCAATTATCCGTTGCCTGCCCCGCAAAAGCTTTGATCCGCGTCATTAGAAACGGCCGGGAGGAATGCCGGAAGATCAGCGATCAGCTAAGCATTAAAATTGATAAAGCAGGGGTTTATCGCGTCGAAGCACACCTGAAGACGGTCGGGAAAAATCGGCCATGGATTTTTTCCAACCCGATTTTTGTAAGTTGAACCGATGGGAATGTCTTCATTTGGTTTGTGCCGGGCAATAAAACGTTCCCTTCCTTCCCACTCACGATGCGTACCAATTCACCTCTTTTACCGCCGGGTATATCGTAACATCATGGAAGTTGTCATGGTGAGCCTGTCGAACCATTCGCTTGTTGCCATCGGGCATACTGGTACATCATGGACAAGGACTTCACCGCTCTTTCTGGACTGGCAAAAACAATGCCCTTGTATTTCTGATCTTCGATTTCAATGACCGTTCGGGTCGTTTCATCGGTAAGCAGATAGACGCCGATAACCGGCTTATGATATTTTCCCATAATTCGGACGGTTTTTTCCACAAGCCCCTGTTCGTAAATTTTGAGCAGTTCCAGATTCTCGGCCACCATTTTCGGGTCGTAGGACTTGTCCACCGCGACCGTCGATTCCAGGACCGATTGAATCATTACTTTTCTGCCGATAATGCCCATGTGAATAATCGCGTCGCATTCTTCCCACTGCAGCAGTTCTTCGATGATTGCCATGTGAATGTCCGTATTCATTTCCGCCACCAGATCCACGGGATTGGCATGGCTCCAGAAAGGGGGCAGCAAACCATTGATTTTTTCAATGATTCCTTTTGACAGCCGCGGAACGATCAGGCCGTTTTCCGCGCATAGATCCGAGGCGACGACGCCCCATCCTCCCCCCAGGGTCAAAATGGCCACCCGGTTTCCGTAAGGAAGGGGAAGGGAGGAAAAAGCGGCTGATAAATCAAGCAATTCCATCGATTGGGTGGCCTGAATGATGCCCGCCTGCTTGCATGCTGCATCAAAAACCCTGGTGTTGGATGCCATGGCCCCGGTATGGCTTGCCGCCGCATGCGCCCCTGCCTGCGTGCGCCCACCCTTCAGGGCAATCACCGGTTTCTTCCGGCCGACCCGCCGGGCCGATTCAAAAAATCTCCGGCCGTTTTTGATGCTTTCGATATACATGACCACCGTCCTTGTCATGGGGTCAATTTCGAAACCATCCAGATAATCCTCAATCGTGATCATCGACTCATTGCCGGAACCGCTGAACGCGCGGATGCCAATGCCTTCCTTTTCGGCAAACGCGAGGAGCTGGGTTCCCAGATTGCCGGATTGCGCAACCAAAACCGTGTCACCAGGCTTTGGCCGAACGTGCGTCCCCGTGCAATAAAGAGAGCAATGCGGATTGCATATTCCCATGGTATTGGGGCCAAGAATCAGAATGCCCGCCTCACGCGCTTTTCTAACGAGCTCCACCTCGAGAGCTTTGCCTTCAGCCCCCGTTTCCCCGAATCCGGATGAAATGAGCAATACGTTTTTAATCCCCTTGATCCGCAATTCATCGATCACCGGCAGAACTTTCCCCGCTGGAATGGTGATGACGGCCAGATCAACCGGATCGGGAATTTCCGTAACGGTTTTAAAGACTTTTCTTCCCGCGATTTCCCCGCCTCTGGGATTGACCAAATATACCTTCCCGGCATAATGACCCGCGACCACATTGGTGAACATCAACTGCCCCCATTTGCTCAGGTCCGCGGAAGCACCAATAAAAGCAATGGATCTGGGATAAAAAAGACTAGCAATCGCCATCGGTTCCACGGGCACATGCGTGACTTTTTGCAGGCCCCTCTCTCCGAGCACAATTAATGCGTCCACCGCTGTTACCCGGCCGTCGGGCGACACCAGGAGGGGGTTGATGTCGATTTCCCTGATTTCGGGAATGTTCATGGCTATTTCAGACAGACCCGTCAGAACCCGGGTGAGCGCTTCGTTATCCGGAGCTTTTTCTCCCCGGAAATCGCCCAGCAGCTTTTTGGCGTGCACGTCCAAAATCATTCGATTTGCTTCCTTTTCGTCAAGCGGAGCCAGCCGGAACACCACATCTCCAATGGCCTCCGTAAAGACCCCTCCGAGGCCGAACATGATGACCGGACCGAACTGCGCGTCAAAAAAAAGACCGGCCACAAATTCTCTTTTTCCCTCCAGCATGGGCTGAAGCAGAAATCCTTCCAAATCATCCCCGGCCGCATCCTTTATATATATGGCGGCCGCCTGAAGGTCATCCGGAGTCTTGAGGTTGAGTTTGACCAGGCCTTTTTCCGTCTTATGGGTCAGCCTGCTGCCTAGGCCCTTTAAAACTACCGGATAGCCCATCTCCTGGGCAAAAACACTTAATTCATTGTTATTATTGACTATTTTTTCTTCAACCACGGGAACGCGGTAGTGCTTCAAGACAACTTTTGCCTCGGCTTCAGTCAATGCAGTTCTTTTTTCTCTGATCGCTTTCGCTATGATTTCTGTCGGATTCATAGATCTCCCTGTCAATATTTGCTTGACGTATCCTTATTGTATTATAATCTTGCACTGAATCTGCCGCGGTGATTTTACGGCTTCTGCTGATCGGGGATCATATGTCCAATCCATCCGTAAATCAAGTTATGGTTAACGGCCGCCTGGTCGGCCTGGTCGGTCTGGAAGAAGCCGCCCAAAAAGCCGTCGCCGTCTGTGGCGGGAATAGCGATTCGGAAATCTCCGACTTTCTCGTCCGGGAGGTCTCCGGCCGGAACTACATTCCGCCATCAACCCTCCCGGCCTATGCCCGTGCCCTGCTTCGCGAATACAAAAAGGCGCTGAACCTTCCCGTCGATCCCGAGCCGGCAACCGGCCTGACCATTCTTGCGCTGGGTGCGGGCTGCGCCCGTTGTGATCAATTGCAGTCGGACATCCGCGATGTTTTATCGGAGATGCATATCGCCGCAGATGTCCGGCATGTGACCGACCTTCGGGAAATGTCCAGGTTCGGCGTCCTGGGCGCGCCGGCGCTGGTGATCAACAACAGGGTGGTGTCCGTGGGCGAAGTCCCGCCCAAAAGCCTCATCCGCCAATGGATCACCGAAGCTTTGAAAAATAGAGATTGAGGTCTTTCCACTCATTACACATTGCTCGTCCTCCTATGCCCCATGACCTATTACCTATTCCTTCTGACACCGGGGGCAGTAAAACGTGCTGCGTCCGCCCTGCCGGATCCGGACAATAATCCCGCCGCATCGGGCACAGGCCTCGCCTTCCTTTCCATAAACCTTTAGTTCGTTCTGGTTTTCTCCGGCACAACCGTAAAGATCCCTCCAGTCGGAAATGGACGTTCCCCGGCAGTCAATGGCTTTTTTCAGAACGCGCCTGGCTTGGCGAAAAATCTTTCTCCACTCGGGCTCGCCCAGCGCGGCCGCGGGCCTCGTCGGAGAAATGCCCGCGCCGTGCAATATCTCGCAGGCGTAAATATTGCCGATGCCGGCAATCGCCTTAGGGTCCATCAGCAGAATTTTAACGTGAACCCTTCGCCCTGCGTGGCTTTGCATGAATTTCCTGAAGTCAAAGCGGCTCATCAGATCGTTGGTCGATGTCTCCTGAACGGCCTGAACCACCCTGATGGTCGCGAAGCGGCGGGGATCCACCAGATCGATGTTGCCATCGTCCAGGATAATCCGCCATCGCGTATGCGGCCCTTTCTTCCGGTCCGCTCGCCAGAACAACCGTCCTGTCATCCGCAGATGAATAAGGATGCTTCCGCCGTCATGAAGGCGTATCTCAACGGTCTTTCCCCGGCGGCAAACGCCGCAAATCCGCATTCTGCATATATTCGCAACACCACCGAGTTTGGGATCGAAAACTTCCGTCGCCAGAATTTTCTTTCCGGCGATTCTCTCCTGCAGCTGGCGACACAGCGTTTCGACTTCCGGCAGCTCCGGCATTCTCCATCCTTTGCGCGTCGAAAAAAATCTTCACAAACATTTTTTAAAAATTTTTTCATTTTTTCTTTCAAAATGCAAAATAAATGTTGACAAATTTTTTTGCTTGCGTAAATTCAAAAATCAATAAAAGTTTTTTTTCAGCAGGATTTTTTAAGCGGAAGGATGCTTCCAGAAGGAGGATGAATGGAAAACGAGACCCTGTTTAATGAGGACGCAGAGCCTCCTGGTCCCTCAGCCGGTCTTGTTGTGGTGCCGAACAAAACAACGAATTTTTTTTCGTTGACCACAAATAATCACCCCCCCTCCCTGGCAAAATCAAAGCCGGAACGGCTTTACTTTCCCTTCAAAGATTCTCCCCGCTCACGGGCTTTCCGAAAAAAACATTACCCGGACATCAGCCGCATCGAGTGGTTTGACTGGCGATGGCAGTTTCAAAACGCCATCCGCAGCGTCCAGACCCTGGATGCCGTGATTCACCTTTCCGACAATGAACGCCAGGCCATGATGCATCCGTCAGGGGATCTCCCCGTCGCCATCACTCCTTACTACGCCAGCCTGATTTCCCCGGAAGACCCGTCTTCTCCACTTCGCCGCTCGGTCATTCCGGTTGTCGATGAATGTCTTCATACCAAAGGCGAAGAGGAAGACCCTCTTGGCGAGGACGCAGATTCTCCGGTACCGGGAATTGTGCATCGCTATCCCGACCGCGTTCTGTTTCTGGTCACGGACATCTGTTCAACCTACTGCCGCTATTGCACGCGCTCCCGTATTTTCGGCCGTCAGCACCAGTGCTTCATCGACACGGCCAAGTGGGAAAAAGCGCTGGACTACATCGCCTCCAATCCGAATATCCGCGACGTGCTCCTGTCCGGCGGCGACCCCCTGACCCTTTCCGACGACCGGCTGGAATGGCTGCTTTCGAGGCTCAAGGAAATTCCCCATGTGGAGTTGGTCCGCATCGGCACAAAAGTCCCCGTGGTGATGCCGCAGCGCATTACACCGGCGCTTGTTTCCATGCTGAAAAAGTACCATCCCCTCTGGATGAGCATTCATGTCACGCACCCCGACGAGCTGACCCCTGAGATGAGCGCCGCCTGCATTCGCCTTGCCGATGCCGGCATTCCCCTGGGCAGTCAGACGGTATTGCTGGCCGGCATCAACGACTCCGTTTCCATCATGACCCGCCTGGTCCACGGACTCCTGCAGATCCGCGTCCGTCCTTACTATCTGTATCAGTGCGACCCGATTCCGGGCTCGTCCCATTTCCGCACGCCCATCAGCAAAGGCCTGGAGATTATCCAGGGCCTGCGCGGCCATACCACCGGCTATGCCGTACCGACCTTCGTCGTTGACGCTCCCGGCGGCGGAGGCAAAATTCCGCTGCTTCCCGAATATGCCATCGGTTGGGACAAGGGCGACCTGATGATGCGCAATTACGAAGGCAATATCTTCCGCTACCCGGACAACCACGCCGAGTCAAAGGATATCCACTAGGATATTGAAATAGCTTATGTCCGGTAACCCCGTCTGTCCAGCGACCACCCCTTGCCGAACGTTAACCGTCGGCCTGACCTACGACCTGCGCGACGATTACCTTCGCGAAGGATACAGCCTCGAAGAAACCGCCGAATTCGACAAGCCCGACACCATTGAAGCCATCGAAAACGTCATCAAAAAAAACGGCCACGCGACAGACCGCATCGGCCACGTGAAGGAGCTCACCCGTCGTCTGGCCGCGGGAGACCGCTGGGATCTTGTCTTCAACATCGCCGAAGGCATGCACGGCTTTGGCCGGGAGGCGCAGGTCCCCGCGCTGCTGGACGCCTACCGGATCCCCTACACTTTTTCGGACGCCCTCGGTCAGGCGCTGACGCTCCATAAAGGCATGACCAAACATATTGTGCGGGATCTGGGCATTCCCACGCCGGACTTCGCCGTGGTTTCCTCTCCGGAAGACATCGGGCGCGTTCGGCTGCCTTATCCCCTTTTTGCCAAACCGGTCGCGGAAGGCACGGGCAAAGGCATCACCGCCCGATCCAGAATCGACAACGCGGAAAGCCTGCGCTCGATCTGCAAGAATCTTCTCCAAACCTTCCGCCAGCCGGTGCTGGTGGAAACGTATCTGCCCGGGCGCGAATTTACCGTCGGCATCGTCGGGACCGGCAAAAACGCCCGCGCCATCGGCGCCATGGAGGTTCTCCTGAATCCGGACGCTGAACCGCATGCCTATTCCTACGACAACAAGGAGCACTATGAAAACCTTGTTCGTTATGCCGCCGTCTCCGACCCGGAAGCCCGGCAGGCCATGGAGGTCTCCCTGGCGGCCTGGCGTGGATTGGATCTGAAGGACGGAGGACGCGTGGACCTGCGCTCGGACGCTTTCGGCAGCCCTCATTTTATAGAAGTGAATTCCCTGGCCGGCTTGAATCCGGTGCGTTCCGATCTGCCGATTTTGTGCAGGCTGACGGGCACATCCTATGATCAACTGATTACCGGCATTCTGAATTCAGCGTTGGAGCGGGCGGGACTTTCCAGCGCGCAACTCCCCCCTTCCACCGGCGCAGAAACGGTAAAGGCCCCATGAAAATCCTGATTTTGCACAGCGATGTTCCGGCGGACGCGGGCGAAGACGAACTCGATTGCCTGACGCAGGCGGCGGCCATCGGCGAGGCGATCAGCACGCTGGGCCACCAGCCGGCGACGCTTCCCTTCGGAATGAATCTGCGCGCCAATATCTCCAGCATTCGCGAACATCAACCGGACATCGTCTTTAATCTGGTGGAAACGCTTGCCGGAAAAGGCAGCCTGAATCATTTCGCGACCGCGCTTCTGGATTTTTTACGCCTGCGCTACACAGGCTGCCGGACCGACGCCATGTTTGTCACATCCAACAAGCCGTTTGCCAAAAAAATGCTCCGGCAAGCGGGGATTGCCACGCCTGACTGGATCACACTTGAAGGCGCAACAGAAGGCCTTGCCCAGGGGGGTGTCTATTTTCTCAAACCCTGCCGGGAAGACGCATCGGTCGGTCTGGATGACCGGGCCGTTTTACAGACAGACAACCTTCAGGCCGTCCGGGACGCGCTGCGGGAACGCCGGCAGGCACTCGGCCTGGATTGCTTTGCCGAGGCCTACATTGACGGGCGTGAATTCAACATCGCCCTGCTGGCATCCGATCAGGGGGTTCGTGTGCTGCCGCCCGCGGAAATTCTTTTTGTGGACTATCCGCCGGATAAACCAAAAGTGCTTGATTACCGCGCCAAGTGGGTTGAGAATTCCTTTGAATATGAGCATACCGTCCGGTCGCTCTCTATCGCGCCGAGGGATGGAAGCCTCGCGGACCGGCTGCGGGAGATCGCCCTTCAATGCTGGCATCTGTTCGGGCTTCGCGGGTATGCCCGCGTGGATTTTCGCGTGGATGGGACCGGCGTTCCCTGGGTGCTGGAAATCAACGCCAACCCCTGCCTCTCGCCGGATGCCGGCTTTGCCGCCGCGCTGGATTTCGCAGGCATCGAATACACCAACGCCATCGACGCCATCCTGCGGGACACCTTAAAACCGTAAACAAGGGGGGAAATGATTTTTTGAAAACGACCACCTACCGGCAGGATATTCAGCCGACCGATCCGGACGCGATTACAGAGATTGTGCGGGGAAGCGGTTTTTTTTCCGACGCGGAGATCGCCCTGGCTCGTGAACTGGCCGAGGAGCGGCTGGAGCAGGGCGGAAAAAGTTCGTATCGTTTTGTGTTTGCCGAAGAAAACGGCCGGGTGGTCGGATACACCTGCTACGGACTGATCCCGGCCACCGCCGGCAGCTATGATCTTTACTGGATCGCCGTGGAGCAATCCCTGCGGGGTCAGGGGAACGGGAAACGCCTTCTGGAAAAAACCGAAGGGATCATTCTGGGCCTCGGGGGAAGAAAAGTTTACGCGGAAACTTCTTCCCGCTCTCAGTATGCGCCGACCCGCCATTTTTATGAAAAATGCGGCTACTTTGCGGAAGCGCTTCTCAAGGATTTCTATTCCCGGGGCGACAGTAAAATTATTTACGCTAAAACCCTTATATAACAGACCTTAACGCCCTTCCCGCCCAGCGTCCTTGTGATAAAATCTTGCAATTTCCCCGATAATTCGCTAGAGCACTTTTGGCTTTTTGAATCACCCCAGTCGCCCATCGAAGGAAAAAAGGGGAATTTGTTTATGCGCCTGTTTCCAAAGGAAGAAAATTTTTTTGAACTTTTTGAAGAATTGGCCAATAAAATCGAGGAAGGCGGTCAGTTTTTTCTCGAAATGACCAGAAACCGGGACTATTCCGAGTCCAAGGTTGTGAGGCTCAAGGAACTGGAGCACGAAGCGGATGGTATTACGCATAAAACCTACGAAAGAATGCATAAAACCTTCCTGACGCCCATTGACCGGGAAGACATTTACGCGCTGGTCAATAAAATGGACAGCATCATGGACGTCATCGAGGCCACCGCCGTCCGCATCTACATGTATAAAGTAAAAAAACCGGACGACGAAATCATCAAGCAGGCGGAAATTCTTTTTCAGGCCATCAAAAAAATCAAGGGCGTTGTCCACGGCCTGCGCGATATGAAAAACTCCCAGATGATTCTCGACGGCTGCGTCGAAATCAATACCCTGGAAAATGCCGGAGATGTCGTTTTAAGAACCATCATCACCAATCTTTTCATCAAAGAACAGGATGCGATCGAACTGATCAAATGGAAAGAAATCTTCGAAAGGATCGAAGAAGCCATCGATGTTTGTGAAGACGTTTCCAACATCGTGGAAGGGATTGTCCTGAAACATGCTTGATTCCATGGCATTTGTTTTCATCCTGGTGGCCATTGCCCTGGTTTTCGATTTTCTCAACGGCTTCCACGATTCCGCAAATTCCATATCCACCGTGGTTTCCACCCGCGTTTTGTCCCCCAAATACGCGGTGCTCTGGGCGGCTTTTTTCAATTTTGCCGCCGTTTTTTTTGTCGGAACGCAGGTGGCGCACACGGTCGGCAAAGGCATCATCCATATCGATATTGTCGATAATCTCGTCATTCTGTCCGCATTGGGCGGTGCCATCCTCTGGAACATCACCACCTGGTATTACGGCCTCCCCAGCAGTTCCTCCCACGCTTTGATCGGCGGCCTGATCGGCGCGGGGGTCACAAAAGCCGGAACCGGCACGCTGGTGTGGAGCGGCATTATCAAAACCTCTCTGTTCATCATCATCTCTCCGGCCATCGGCATGGCGCTGGGGTTCTTCTTCATGGTGCTGGCCATGAATCTGAGCCGTAACTCCAATATGGCCAAGTCCGACAAGGTCTTCCGGAAGCTCCAGCTTTTTTCCGCCGCGGTTTACTCCATGGGCCACGGCATGAACGACGCGCAAAAAACCATGGGCATTATCGCCATGGCGCTCTTCAGCAAGGGGCTCCTGGGGGATACGTTTCACATTCCCATCTGGGTGGTCATCACCTGCTACACCATGATCTCTCTGGGCACCATGTTCGGCGGCTGGCGAATCGTGAAGACGATGGGAACCAAAATTACCAAGCTTCAGCCCATCGGCGGCTTCAGCGCGGAAACCGCGGCCGCCTGCTCCATTATCGGCGCGACGATGGGCGGCATTCCCGTGAGCACAACGCACACCATCACCGGTGCGATTGTCGGCGTGGGCTCCACCAAGAGGCTGTCCGCCGTGCGCTGGGGCGTTGCGGGAAACATCATCTGGGCGTGGATTCTGACCATTCCCATTTCCGCAGTGATCTCCTCCGTGATCTATCTGGCCGTCAACAGCTTTGTCTAGCCGACCCTTCCCCCGGCCGACTGAAAATGCCATTGCCAATTTGTTCATTTTGCCGTAAATGATTTATACCGAACCGAACACAGGGGATTTGCCGATGCCGGAAAAACGACTGCCTTTTACCCATAAACAACTGTCCGCCATTCTTGAAAAATATCCGACGCCCTTTCATCTCTACGATGAAAAGGCCATTCGTAAAAACGCCCGCGTCTTTGCCAAAGCCTTTTCCTGGAACCGGGGCTTCAAAGAATTCTTCGCTGTCAAAGCCTGTCCCAACCCCTATATCATGAAAATCCTCCACACCGAAGGATTCGGAGCGGACTGCAGCTCCCTTGCGGAATTGCTGCTGGCGAAAAAAACCGGCATCAGCGGGGAAGAAATCATGTTTTCCTCCAACGACACCCCCGCCGCCGAATTTGTCCGGGCCCGGAAACTTAAGGCAACCATCAACCTGGACGACATCTCGCACATTGCGTTTCTGGAAAAACACGCCGGCCTTCCGGACCTGATCTGCTGCCGCTACAATCCCGGCCCGCTGAAGAAAGGGAACGTCATCATCGGCCATCCGGAAGAGGCCAAATACGGATTCACGCGCGAGCAGCTTTTTGAAGGCTACCGCATCTGCCGGGACAAAGGCATCCGTCGCTTCGGCATTCACACCATGGTCGCCTCCAACGAGCTGGACCCGGATTACTTTGTCGAAACGGCGGAAATTCTTTTTCATTTGATCGTCGAATTATCCCACGCCCTGAACATCCGCTTTGAATTCGCCAATTTGAGCGGAGGATTCGGCATTCCTTACCGGCCTGAACAAAAAGCCATCGATCTGGATGCCATGACCCGCGGCATTCGGGAAAAGTATGAAAAGATCATCGTGGCCGGCGGGCTAGCCCCCCTGAAAATTTTTACGGAAAGCGGACGCTTCATCACCGGCCCTCACGGCTATCTTGTCTCGAAGGTTCTGCATATCAAGGACACGTACAAAAAATTCGCCGGCCTGGATGCCTGCATGGCCAATCTGATGCGGCCCGCGCTTTACGGCGCCTACCATCACATCACCGTCGTCGGCAAGGAAAGGCGGCCCCATGACTTTATGTATGACGTCACCGGCTCCCTTTGCGAAAACAACGACAAATTCGCCATCGACCGAATGCTCCCCCGTCTGGCTCCCGGCGACACGGTTGTCATTCATGACGCGGGTGCGCACGGCCATTCCATGGGCTTCAATTACAACGGCAAGCTGCGCTCCGCCGAACTGCTCCTTCGGGAAGACGGCACCGTCGTCCAGATCCGCCGCGCTGAAACGGTGAAGGATTATTTCGCGACACTAGACTTCAAGGGATTGAAAAAGTTCAAAGGATAATGGCAAAGGAAAAAATCCCATCAACGCCCGCCGTCCTGGCCCTGAAAAAATCGGCGGCAACTTTTACACTGCATACCTATGCCTACGAAGAGCACGGCGGCACCAGGGTTTCTTCGCAGAAGCTGGGCGTGGATGAACATTGTGTGATTAAAACGCTGGTCATGGAGGACGAAAACGCAAACCCCTTCATTATTCTGATGCACGGGGACCGGGAGGTTTCCACCAAGGCGCTGGCCCGCGCGCTGGGCGTAAAATCCGTCAAACCGTGCACACCGGAGACCGCGCACCGGCACACCGGGTATTTTGTCGGCGGAACGTCTCCCTTCGGCGCCAAAAAACCTTTGAATCTTTACATGGAAAAAACGATTTCCGGCCTTTCGGAAATTTTCATCAACGCCGGCTCGCGTGGACTGCTGGCCGAAATGGCGCCCTCGGAACTGGTCCGCATCCTGAAACCCACTGAAGTCAGTGTTGCGATATAATTTGCCATTTGAACGGAAAAAAGAGATAATGCCTCAAAATTTC